>JAKFVJ010000150.1 GCA_021732245.1 Candidatus Obscuribacterales bacterium
ACCCAAAACTCCAAGATCAGCAAACATTTAGCTCAGAAAAAGGCCAAAAAGCGCCAAAAGCGGCTTGGACTGCTTGGTCTGTTCGCCCAACAGCCAAACCGCCTGACACGGTTCACTGAATATTTACATAAAAAAATGGAAGCAGAGTGGTTACCCTGATCCCATTTTCCCAAGGCAAGTTTACTCAGTCAGCCTGACCGAATAGGCGCGCAGCTCGGTAGCTCGTTTCAGATCGTTGATGCGTTCGTAAGCATCAGCCAGCAAAGCAAGCGACCGCTGGATTCCAAATTTGTCGTCGGAACCCGCAAGTTGCTTCTTCAGATCACGCTTGATTGCAGCACGCAGCGCAAGAAGCGCGCACGTTATTGCAAAGCCATAGCCGCGGTCTTGCGCAAGCTGAAGCTTGCAAGTCTCGGTATAGAGCGCTTCAAACATGTCTGTTGCCATGTCATAGCCAGGCTCCAATTTCGTTTGAACTTGCTGCAGGATGTCTCCAACATCAGTTCCTTCAAATTGGCATTTTTGTGACATGACGACAAGCACTTGACGCAAATGCTTCAGATTGTCCTCAGTGACTTCGGAATCGCCGATGCGATCAACGACGTCTAGAGCTTCCAATGCCGCTTGCCGTTTCTCAACAAGCAAATCAACGTTGTCCACTCTCCATAAATGCCGACCGATTTGATCCGGGCAAGTGTGTCGATAGTTGAGAATCTCGCGCTCTTCGCGTCGTTTTGTTTCTATAGTGAATTTAGTTGCCATTACAGCTCCTCCATTTGTTTTTTTATTGAGCTAATTTGCGCAATCTATTTTTTTAAGGGCTACCCAAACGGCATCAACTAATTTCCTGGAAAATTCAAATCCAGGAGATTGATGTCTAGCGTTTCATCACTCTATTGCCGGTCGATGGCACCTTCGAATGATAGAGAATTATCTGCAGTATTGATAGTTAAGCGATACGCACAGCAATTACCGATTTCAGGCATTTGACCAGGATAATTGGCACAGCAACGTAATAGCGTCTTAATGACAGCGCTGTGTGTTGCTACACCTATTTGACTATACTTGTGCTCCCCAAGAAATTGAAACAACGCAGAACTCGCCCGTTCACGAACTGCAGAAACCGTCTCCACAAATGGTAGGGTTTGACTAAAGTCGTCATCATCCATCTCCGGCTGCTTTTTGAAACCCAACTTGCTCTCAATTTCAGCAACAGTTAATCCCTCAGCTTTACCTGCATCAAATTCCCGTAAGTGTGCGGTACGAAATACTGATACTTGTAGTCTCTCAGCAACTGCCTCCGCTGTTTCCACGGCTCGAAGAAGATCGCTGCTAACAATGCACTCAATGTGAGTATCCGCCAGTAGACCAGCCAATAGCCGCGCTTGCTCTCTGCCTAAGTCATTCAAAGGTATATCAGCTTGCCCTTGCCATCTACCAGCTTTATTCCAGTCGGTTTGTCCATGTCGAAAAAGAATCAATTGGTGTTGCATATGCGTGCCTATCCACATCACCTAGTCTAAACGATTGTCTCACTTAGAGTTATAATTACTCATCTTAATCGCTCAAGGAGTGATTAAGATCTATCCAGAGGAACGCACATGGGACAGACAGATAACGAAAGCTACCTTCCAAAAGTTGGTGTCGGAATTCTATATCCCACTAATTTTTACAATCAGGCGAGAAAACTGCAGCTTCAAATTGCACAATCTACGTCTAACTGTGACGGACTAACTCAAAGCCCACATGTCACCGTCAAACGTCCCTTTCGTGTTGATGACATGGACGGAGCACTAGATGCTATTAGAGAAGTGCTAAGCAATCACAAGGCAATAAAATTGACTGTCAATGGCTTAGGGAGCTTTCCCACTGGAGCAGTCTTTCTCAAGATCAGCCCCAGTGAGGAATTAAACAGCCTGCATCACAAGCTTCTATCAGTCCTGAAACCATTCGGTGTTGAGCCCGATCAGTTTGAGGGGGCGAATATGTTGTTTCACACATCGCTGGCCCTCAATCTAAAAGGAGAGCAATTGTCACAGACCTTGGACCTCCTGCACAGAAAGGAAGAGTTGCTTAGATTTGAACTTTCCTCTCTGGATTTTGGTCTGTTCTATGAATTGTCCCACAATCGGGGTTGGTCGATTGGAGAAAAAATCTCCTCACATGCTTAGACTTCTCATTTTGAGAGAGCTGAGCAATTCGGCAGCGGAATCAATTGGCAGCTCCTGTGCTCGCAAAATAGAGGCTATGTTCTCAATTACTTTGGGATAATTTTTATAGCCCAAGTAATCTTCACCTGTTGCTCCATCCGTGCCAGCAAGAAGAACCGACATCCTGTTTTCAAACGTGGGCAAAAGCGATCGGCTGGCACAAAGATCGTAAGACAGAAGGCTAAGGTTTTGCTGGGCAGCAAAAACAAAACCCTCAGCGGCCAATGTACCACCGGTTACATGGGGTGTGGTCAACGCATTGAACAACAGACGATGTCTGATTTGAATGGACCCCAAGAACTCTTTTGATTTCTTAACCTGCGGAATCTCTATAGATCCATGCGCGCCAAGTTGAAGTCCAGACAGGTTAACGGCTGCGCGCAAATCGTCCAAACTTACACAGAGCTTGTTTCGAAAAGGCACTTCGTTATCTATCGTCAAGCCATTTCCTTTATGAAAGGCCCGGACTGTTTTTCCAATCAAATTGGTCAATGCTTTTGTCACTTTAGGTACAGCGACAAAGACATCAATGTCAGAACTGCGACGTTGCGCACCGTATGCCATTGAGCCATAAACGCAGACAAAGTAAGGTGTTTTATCCCCAATCGCTGCATCAATTTGCCGCAGCAATGAAGCGATAAGTGGATTGTATTCGCTGGCATTTAGGTTGCCCTCTTGTAACGGCGCAAACGAATTGCCTAGTCCTGCCGACAGCGCGCTCACCACCTTGCGAGATTGCTTTTCGGATTCCTGTCGGCATAGCAAGCGCACGTACTCAACCATTGCGTCAATTTCCGACCCTGTGGTCAAAGGATTACCGCACATGAATCTAAGCGGATAAATGACGGCTCCCGGACATATAACTCCATCATCAGGAATACTGAATTGATGAAGATGATATTTGCCTTCTTGCAATATTCGCTTATGAACAGCCCTGCTAATCGCATTCATCTCTGCCACCGTTCCAAGCGCACCGTTGCCATCGTAAATAAAGGCAACGGCATTAATCTCTGGCTCGTTCAGAGTTATGAAATCTTTGTCCTCTTTTAACTTGTCATGAAGGTATTTTGCAAGTGCACATCGACGCTCAATAAGCTCTGCCAATCCACTCTTACCGAAGTTCTTCATCATAAACCACAATTTCAAAGAGTTCCAACTGCGACTACCCAGGAATGGTGTAATCTGCCCAAATGCAAAATCTTCCGACATGATTAAGTCCGAAGTAGTCGTTATCAACTGCATCTTCTGTGGTTCTCGCACGAGCAATGTGCTTACAACATAAGGCGTCAGCAGAACCTTGTGAGGATCCGTCGTCACACTGTCGAATTTCTCGATACCACAAATTCGCTCTTTCAGAACAGGACTAAACCCAAGAGAGAACCCATGACAGGCATCAGCATGCAACCAAATACCCGGGTCGATATAACGAACTAAATCATGCACGGATTCAAAATCCTCCACTGTCATCGTTCTACTGTCACCAGCATAGGCAACAACAGCCATGATTTGCCCCTTATGCGCTTTCAAAGTCTGCTCCAGGGACTTCAGGTCGTATTTGTAACCATTCGTTTTTACTTGAAGCAACTGATTGCCACAGCCAAGCCAACGTTGTGCGGCACGGACAGAGTAATGTCCGATGCCTTCAGGAATAACAATACGAAACCGCGATCCGGGTGAGACGCCCTTATTCATGACGTCTTCTCCATGCGCCTCTCGTGCCAGCATCATAGCCAAAGCATTACTGAGTGTGCCACCAGATGTGACTACCCCTCCGACATCCCAAATGTTGCCTATAGGATAGGTGTCGTACCCAACGGCTTCTCTAAGCCACTGCAGCACAGCTATTTCAACAAATGTTGCTGATGGCCCACAGAAACTTTGGTTTATCAAATTCTGCTGCAAAAAGTCCGCAATGACAGCTCCTGAAATTGATGCCACTGAATTTGCGGCGTCAGGGAAGCCCATGAATCGGGGGCTGGCAAAATTCGTGCAAAATGGCAAAACCAATTCCTCGAATTCTCTGAACAAATCATCCATTGATGCCGGATCTCTATCCAGCGTGGTTATGATGCGGGACACATCATCTGCTGAAATTGACTTCGACGCTACAGATTCCTGCAGCTTGAAATTCATGCCAATTTCGACAGCGCGTTGAAGGTTTTTCAAAGCCTCCGCTTTATTATTTGGTCCCAATATAAATTTCTCAGTATCCATAATATCTCCTTTGCACAAACGACCCCACTTCATATGAAGCGGGGTCGTTGCTACTGATTAATATTTCCAACTTACAAACTCACCTTGCTGAACAGCGGCTTTACTTCACCAACTACCAATTGATCAATTGGGGCTGGATACTCCCAAGCAAGCTTCTCCAGTCCCACAAATGGACCTAAGTAAGCTGCAGAAGTTGGAATAAACGGTTCAGCAATGATTGTTAGGGCTCTCACAACCTGTATAGCCACAGCGAGGTCATTGCCCGCTTGTGCTCTATCGTTAGTGACAGTCTTCCACGGTTGTTGTACCGTCAGAAATCTGTTGGTGGATTGAACCAGTTCCAGAAAAACGCGGATGGCCTTCTTGAAGTTGCCAGCTTCGATATGCCGCCCAACATCATTAAAAGAACTTTCCGCTTCATTAATCAGGGCCGATTGCGCATCACTAAGAGATACCGGATATGGCAATCCGTCAGCAAAATGTCTCCTGGCTAAACTTGCCACTCGATTTACCAGGTTGCCAAATTTTCCAATTAGATCAACGTCCAGAATCTCAGCTACTCGTTTTAGGGAAAACTCCGTGTCCGACTGTTCCGGTCCGTAGGCCAAAAGGAAATACCTCAAGACATCGGCAGGAAACAGTTGCAACGCGGTTGCGCCATCGATTCCATTAGTAGAGCTTTTGGAAAACTTCTCCTCGCCGGAAAGCAAATATTCCGTAGAGAGAATTCGGTCTGGGAGATGCAAGTTGCCCAAACCAATCAAGATCGCCGGCCATATTACCGTATGAAAGAATACATTGTCCTTTCCATGGAAGTATGAATGTATGGAAGAATCGTTGCACCAAAATTCTTTCCACAATTCCGGCTGCCCGATGCTCTGTCCATACTGCATGGACGCAGAGATATATCCTAGTACAGCTTCAAACCAGACATATATCCGCTTTTTCTCAAAGCCGGGGACTGGGACTTCCACACCCCACTGCAAATCACGTGTCACCGCCCGATCTTCAAATCCTTCTTTTGTGAATTTAAGAGCGGTAGCTATCGCATTCGGCCTCCATTGTGCCGAACTGGCAGCAATCCACTCAGCCACTTCACTTTGCAAAGCTGATAAACGCAAGAAGTAGTGCTCGGAAGTTTTCCATTCTGGCTTGTTTCCGCACACCTTGCAGTATGGATTTACCAACTCTTCAGTCGTAAACGTGGCAGTGCAATCATCACATTGATCGCCTTTCGCTAAGGTACTCCGACAGCAAGGGCAAGTCCCCAGAAGCAATCTGTCAGGCACAAAGCGAACGCACTTAGCGCAATAAGGCAGACTTTGGAGACTAGGCACCAACAGCTTTCTTTCAAGCAATTCCAGAAAGTACTTCTGGACTACTTCCTTATGCAAGTTCGAGCTCGTTGCCGAGTAAATGTCGAAGCTGAAATTCAACTGATCAATAAGTGTCCTGCGAAACTCCTCATGATACCGATTGGCAATTTCTGCCGGTTCAACTCCTTCCTTTTCGGCTCTAACCGTAATTGGCGTGCCGTGGCAATCAGTGCCAGATACAAATAGCACACGGTCTCCTTTAGCTCGGTGATAGCGAGCCAGGACATCCGATCCCACTAACGCAGCTATGTGTCCTAAGTGGAGCGATCCGTTGCCATATGGCCACGCCGCACCAATGAATATGTTCTTGTTCATGTTTCAATACCTCTAAAAATGGCAATTTCTCCAATACAAAAGTGAACGCCCGGCGGCAGCTGCGACCAGACGTTACTTCTGTTTTATAAGTTGTGAAGCTGGCTCCGAAGTCTATCCTCAATCACTGCGATGTACGGCAAAAGCGATGGTGGATCGAACTCCAGATCTTTCAGATGCTCAACCTTCCAACTATCGCACAAGACAAAGTGCCTATCGGCCAATGATTTGTGCGCATCCGTCCAGTACTCGTAATTGCTCGGCAGTTTAAGTCCGAGCCCCTGGAGTTTGGTAATGGAGCGCACGTCGATATCATTACCCAAGTCAGCATCGTCGATTAAGACGAAGTACTTTGGTCTCGGAATGCAGCTAGTCGTGTATTGAAGCTTTCGCCTGTCGTAGTGTTTGCGACCAAGGACTTGCAGGAAATACTGCGAGAGTCCCAACTGGTCAATAACCTTTGTCTGATACGGGTGCGGACCTCGCGTCAGAATGAAAAGCTGATAGCCTTTGGCAGTTAACTCTTGAAGAAACTGCTCAGCATCTGGACGAAGCCAGTGCGTTATGCCTTCAACCAGGATTTCAGGCTTAGGAAATGACAAGCCAAGCTTTGATGCTTTTTGCCTCTCGCTCCACATAAGACTCGTTATCAGTGTTTCGTTCAAATCAATAAACACGGTTGGTTTGTCTTTGTCATAATCGACAACTCGCAATTTGCTCATCTTGCTCACCTCCTTTAGTTGTTAGCGCTGATACAGCTTTTTGATCACTTGGCGCATTCTTTCCACTCCGACAGGATTGGAGCTGACTATTTCGATACGTGCAGGAAGATATTGAGGAAATTCTTCAAGCCAGCACATAACGTCATAGCCAGTCCATTCTTTTTTGTTTTCTGGTCGCCGGACTAGATGAGAACCGGTGAAGTCGGCCAGGTCGTGGTCTAGATACAAGACATCCCAACCACCTTCCATGAGCGCCTGAATTCCATCATGGAAAGTTCGGGCAACACGCGTGGCTTCGATCTCTCTTTTGTCGTCAATTAGCAGAGTTAGCAGAGTTTTCATTTCCTCCTCCTTTCCTGATGTCCGCAACCGCACTGGGACTGCTCTTCAGTAGTCCCAGTGCATTTCTTCTTCTCAGAGAAATTACGAACGCGGGCAGCGATTGATTCCTTGCCGAGCTTCTTCAAAACATATTGAAGGTTCTGCAAAGAAATCTGTATGAATGGGTGCGATGCCGAGCGCCATGCTTGGATGCTAGCGACGTAGGCAGTCTTAGCCACCTTTTCGGCTTCGCTCCATGCTTCATCATCGATGAGCATTTCGACACAGTTGTTCAGTTGGTTTGCAACATTCTGATATTGGCTCGAGTACTTCGACAATTCCTTGCAAAGAACATCGTAGAACTCGGCGGCAGTCTTGCGATCGCCTTGCTGTTCTAGAATGCGGATTTGTCCTTCGAGGCAGCGGACGGCTCCTGGAGTGCCAGCTAGACCAGCTTTTCTCCAAAGCTTTTCGGCAACTTGATAGCGGCGCAGCGCCAGCTTCAAGAGGGCGACACGTCTCTGCTCGTGAATTTCACGCTCAACCGCTAGAAGATCGAAATCATCAGCTTGATCGATAGTTTGAGCATTGCACTCAATTCGATAAGCGAGTTGCCTCAAGTAGACAAAACCACCGTCTTGACTAATGTCATTAATGACAGCATCAATACCTTCTTGATCATTTTGCTCCATCATAAAATTGAGGAGCGCGTAATATCTGTTCAAATCATCGAGAACCATCGCCCTCACCTCCTTCAAAAACAAAGAGGTGAAGACTTGCCTCACCTCTTACACTTGATTAACTTCCAACAACAGTTGATTTGCAGCACGACTTATCCTTCAATGGCTAAGCCGGACGGTCGCTGCACAAGCAACATATTTAAATCTTCTGGCCACTGGCACTGATAGCCGGATGCCTTCCAACGCCTCTAACAAAAGTCGAAACGCTTCTGGCGGATTTTGCAGGGGACCTTTGTACTGCTCGAAATCTTTTTCTTCCATGTCTTGTTTACCTCTATGACAAACTTATCTACCTAGTGACGCGATGGCTCGTAATGCTGCGTGCACTGCGTCTTCTTCGCTTGGGTCAGCTCTTCAGCTTTTGCCTTGAGCGCTATCGAAACAGCTTGCTCAGCAGTGCAGCCCAGAAGCCGACAAATGACTTCAATGTACTGATAGTCGCCGGTGTTTTTTGATTTTTCATTTGAGTCTTGCGAGTTTGGCATGCGTTTGCTCCCTTGTACTTTGTTTACTACTGGTCTTGTTGATTGGCTTGTAGAGCCTGCTCGGCCATTTTGGCTGCTGCTTCCGGATCGTACGGTCGACCCCAGCAGTTTCTCGTGTAATACCTGCAGACACGATCGATTTCGTCTGCAGGATACGCCGTGTATTGTTCATACAAGAAAAGAGTTCTGTTGCAGAGTCTCTCGTACTCCTTGTATCGCTTGTCGCGCTTATCAATATCACGCAGCTTGTCTTGCATAGCAGAATCATCGTCAATGCCCAATATGAATCCCAACAATAGGGATTTGTTGTGGTAGGCATGAATGATCGTATGCAAGTATTCCAACGGAACACCCGATTTCAGGCATTGTCTGTGTCCGCGTATACGGGACAGATTCTTCGCTTTGAGCATGTGAAAGACAACCTGCTCGATAGATTGCAGATGTGTCATCACCAAGTGGTTAAGATACTCAAATGGAGGAATCGCTTGATGGATTCTTTCTCTATCAAGTGGCATCACATCAATGTACCGACTGAGCTCATTGCAAAACATCAGCTCAAATGTCTCGACAGTCGCACCACCTTTGCCTTGTAAGGCATCGACTGGATTTTGACCATCGGGTTGATAGTTTCTGACCTTGGGCATAAGTTGGCTCGTGATTGTCTTCGCCCAGCCCGGCAAACCGTGCTGTTGACATAGCTTGGACACTTTCGCCAGTTCGACCAGAACATTTGTTTTTACTTCGTGAGTAAATACCATTCGTTCTCCTTTGTATTTGAAAGGGAAAACCCCAGCGTCAGCGACGCCGGGGTTTGAGTCCTTCAACCAATTCAGACAAAGTCTTGATCACAGGAATATCCGCCACCATTGCCAACAGCTCGGGTTTGAGAACTCTGCCTTCCCGTTCAATGCGCACCACGTCGATGCCCAGAGCGCGAGCGGCAAGTAAGTTCAACGGCTGATCGTCAACGAAAAGGAATTCCTCTGGTTTAATGCCGAGATCTTTCAGCACTGCTTTGAAGTAGGCCGGCTCTGGTTTTGCCAAGCCCAGCTCATACGACCAATAGACTTTGTCTATGTCCTGACCCATCACACTACCCAGGTACTTCTCGCTGTTGAATTGCGATTGGTTAGGCATGAGAGCCAACGTATAGCCCTGTTCCTTGAGCGCTGCAAGAGCGCGCGGAACATCAGCAAAAACGTGGAAATCTTTCCTTTCCTGAGTCGTAATCTGTTTCAGTTTCTTTATCGCGGCTGGTGTCACCTTACAGTCAACTTCGAGGAATTGAAGACTTTGCGCGAGTTTCTCGAGAAAAGCCTTTTCATCGCCCTTGACGTAAGCTGTACACCAGAAGTAGATGAGCCACGCATCGATTTGTTCTTGTTTCGGCGCAAGCGCCGGGATTGAAAGCCCTAGTTCAGTCTTGAGCAACAGCAAGGGTTCTACTACGCCCCTTACGTCTGCTTTATTCCAAAACTCACTTTCACGAACAATTTTTGCAAGTGTCCACCACATATCAAGGCCGATAGCCTTGTGTTGTTGTCCGCCCCCTGTCTGCATTCCATGCGCAGACGGGGCGTTGTTTGATGTATCCATAAACAACTCCTAGCGGGGTCCATTCAAGAGGTCCCCGCAATAAGAGCGCAAACGATTCATCGATGAAGAGTTACATTCCCTTCTCGATTCTCGCCCTGATCCCTTTGCGTACTGTCTTCACAGTACCGTCGGGATGTGTGTAATTGCGCTCATGTCCTTTCCAAAAGACGATGTGCGCGTAGCTTTGATCTGGGATTGCCGGAATTGCTCCCGTAAAGCTCCAGCCATTAGCAAGCAACTTCTCAGCTGCATGAAATTGTTCATCGCTGAGTGGTCCGATAAATGCTTCGACCAAATCACGTTGAAATGGGACACCTAATGCTGTGACTTGCTCTGCAGCTTCACGGTCACGAGTGTTTACAGTCATGTGTAAACCGCCGGAAAACTCCAGGTGCATATAGTCATACCAGGTCGGGTCTACCCCATCACCGTCCATAAATTCAGCATTTTTGTTGTGCTGATCCATGTTGTTCCTATGGTGAACCAAGGACAACGGACGGTAACTTGGTGAAGCAATTTCGCCACTGATAAAGCTTGCTATCAGCACGCGTGCTCCGTCGGACTCTCCGAAGACACCTGCACAATCTGCCGGGATTACGGTCGAATACCGCTCGCATCCATAGCAGACATATAGGTCCTCGGAGAGTTGTTGAACATTGCAGGGCTTCTGACTGTCACTTGCGCCAACCAACTGGGCAAACGAACACTGCTGAACCCCGATATTCGATTTTTCTTTTGATGCTGACATTAACCTCTTCCTCGATTGCCACAGCAAAACCAAGAGTCGCCAGAGCGACCCTCGATCAACACCGCGCAACCAGCTGTGAGTTCCTGTGTGGGCTAGGCAACGCAAACACTGTTGCGCCACCCGCAAATACAAAAAGCGAGCCCAAAACAACGGCAAAGTACACGCAGCTATTTAATTGCTACTTGGACTTGCTATCGCTCTAGAGCTGAGGTTTTACGTTATTTGCTAGGTTATTCTTGAAAATGAAAAAGAAACACTTGTTTCCACCATATATAAATAGAATAAACACAAGCAATAGACCTTGAAATGCAATTTCAGAGCAATTTCAAATTAATTGGGAATTACCCCACTCTTCACTCACAAACCTCTTAGCGCGGTTAGCGCTCCGTCTCATATTCACTAGTTTTG
The DNA here is from genome assembly GCA_021732245.1 of Candidatus Obscuribacterales bacterium. Classification (GTDB taxonomy): domain Bacteria; phylum Cyanobacteriota; class Vampirovibrionia; order Obscuribacterales; family Obscuribacteraceae; genus SBAT01. Next base: position 11,133 of record JAKFVJ010000150.1, read on the forward strand.
TCGTTCTGAGCGAAACGAAGTGAAGCGAAGAATCTGCCGCAACGACTACCTGAATGCGTTGAACATTAGAATCCACGCTAGCTTCGCAAGGCGATGCTTGTCGCTGCAATTGATATTTCTACGAAAAATTCAATTGAAAATAGAACGTCAAAAGAGAGAAGTTCTAAGCATCGTTTCCAATAGATCTTTCTTTCAAGCAACAGCTATAGCACCCATTCAATAGCTAATTCCAAATCTAACTGAAGTTCTTCTTGAACTTCGGGGAAACACGTTTTTTCACCCAACTCAGTCAATT
>JAKFVJ010000343.1 GCA_021732245.1 Candidatus Obscuribacterales bacterium
TACCGGCACCACCGATGGACAGTGAATCCGTGCGCCTCCAAGCAATTCAAGATACCCAACAATACACTTGAAAGCCGCTTGCTGTGCTGATCTTGTTGTCAATACTATATGCATGAATAGAAGAGGGTAAAAAGAAAGGGTTTACATCGTAAACCCTTTCTCGACGATGGACTTAGGATTGGAAATCGGCGTGTTTGTGACTGAACAGTTGAAACCAATTTGATCTTCTTAAAATTGGCATGGTTATATCCTCTTGTGACTTAGGGTTTTGTCTTCGACGAAACGGCAAATTCGAAAAGTTCCTGCAGTTTGGAGGAGTCGACTTGGGAGTATCTGAAAAGGAAGTAAGACACGTTCCCGCCGCCATTGTAGGCGTCGCGATATTGTCGACAGTGTGCCATTCCTTCTTCGAAGATCTCGCGGGCTTTTTCACGTTGGCCAATGCAGTTATAAATAATTCCAAGATTTCCATAAATCGTAGTCAGCTCTGTAAGCTCGGTGACATTATCAGCGGTTGTTGCCTGTCGGCGTTCGCTGAGTGCCCTTATGTAGGCTGCTATTTCCTGCGTATGATCTCCTTTTTTGGAATAATACAGTCCCAATCGATTGTAGAGTTGGGCAAGTCTCAGGCCATGAGTCCCAGTGGTTGATTGCAAAATCGCAATTGCTGCTTGCAAATTTGATATTGCTAGATCGGTTAAGTTAGCGTTGTAGTCTTTGGTTGCTTGTTCCCACAGCTTTCGAGCTTCGATCACTTCCTTAGTCTCTTGTGGTTGTGACTGAGTGACCGCATTTGAGCTGCCGGAAATAGTGAATGACAGGCGATCGCCACCTTTGTGGGTGACGGAAACTGTTTGTCCGCAACCGATTGCATTGTTGATGACACCGGTGCCTAGAGGAGCGCTCAGGTGACTGTTAAGCACGCGCTTAAGATTGGACACGTTGCCCTTGCTCTTAAGAGCTTCGCTGAGAACAAACTCTCTTGCGCTTGCATCTATTTCAAGGTCGAACTTCCTTTCACCCAAACTGCTGTGCAAGTGTTTTTCCAAATCGGTAATCTCTACATCGACAATTTTTCTCATGCTTTCGCTTGTTAGGTGAGAGAAAACCACCAGCGCGTCGATTCGATTGCGAAACTCTGGAAGGAAGCGTTCTTTCATGCATTTATCGATTAGAGAACCGATTCTGGACTCATTCAAGACCTCTGGTTCTGTTGCACCTAGTCCGATTGGTCTAGACATTTCCTTTTCAACACGATCCATGCCGAGGTTGCTGGTCATGATGAATATGCATTGACCGTAGTCCACCTTTTGGTTGTTGCCCATGGTGGCATTTGCAACGTCCAGAATAGACAAGAAGAGCTGAAAGAACTCGGTGCAAGCTTTCTCTATCTCGTCAATCAGCACAATCGTCACATTGGCGCTCGATCCTTTCCTTGAAGTGATGAGGTTGTGTGATGAAAGTAGCGCTGATGTATCCATCACGCCTTCCGGTAGTTTCTCGTTGGGTTTTTGATAACCCACCCATTGAGCGGAGGCGCCGACAAGCTTTGTAAGGTTTGCCTTGTCGATGTAGTCGCCGCCGTCAACCTTGATGTAGGCATCTCGTCGCCCATGAAAATACTCGGCCAATCTCTGGGCGCAAAGGGTTTTTCCAACACGCGACGGACCAGCGAACATCAACGTGCAAATCGGCTTATTGAGATCGCGAATCGGGTTGAGATGTGCTCTGTAGGCGCCGACGAGTGCCTCAATTGCTTTGGGCTGGCCGATAATTCGTTCGTTGAGCCATTCTGCGAATTGTGTTTCTTTTTCGCTTGGTTGGTATAAGTCGACCTCTCTAGGCTCACAAACTTGTGGCAAAGGAGGAGGAGTTATCACAGCGGCCGAATTGATAGTCGTCAACTCGCTTATTGTTGGAGCTTCTATGGCAATTTCCGTAGGTACTTCCGGTTCAGCCTCTGCATAGCTGTCGCCGTTGGGATTTACACTTGGAGGTGGAGCCATTGTAGCTTCGATTACTTCGGCGCTCTTAGTTGTCCCCTTTCTGAGGAGCATTCTGATTAACTGGAGCATGGTAGTCACCTGTTTTAATCGTTGAATTACTTTGAAGAAAAGCGGCGAAGCATATTACTTCGCCGCTTTTCGGGGTTGTGATGAGTGCGGGTTTGCCTCTATTCCTTCATTGGTTATTGGTCTTGTTTGCCGCACGTTCGACGCCTTCGCTCACCCATAACCTGATTGCCGAAGCAGCCGAGTTGCAAGCTTGCATCATGAGGTCCAAATCATTGCCCTCAATTTCGGTAAGAGCAAATGTTTTGAAATCACGATTGGCGGGTGGTGGACCGACTGGAATGCGAAGTCTCGCAAAACGAGAATTGTCTAGACATTCCGATACCGATGCGACTCCATTGTGGTGGAGTCGACTTTTCTTGAAGACGAGATTCACCTTTGCGCCGGACATTTCGATTTCGTCGTACGCGACGATTAAATTATCCGGTGTTGGACTGATGCCGTAATGGTCGATCACGGACTTAACCGGAATACCGGATGAATTCATCCCGGCAATTCCTGTATTTGGCTTGACCAGTAAAACTGGAACGTCATCAATATGCACAGGCGCTAATTCTGCTTGCAACACTTCACAAGCGAAAAACTGTGCGTCCAAGGACAAAGCTACTTTCTCAATCGCAAAGAAACCAGCATTGTGTCTGGTGTACTCGTATTGTGATCCGAAGTTTCCCAAACCCGTCACTACTTTGGCGGGTTTGAATTCTAGAATGTTCATCTGGACCTCCGCACTATTTTGATTGGATGGGCATCATTGGAATGACTGCCACGTTCTCGTTGTTTTCCTTGTTGAATGATTCGATGCGAGGAATGGCATTTATTGTTTCTCTCACGTCAATGCAAACGATTACCGTTGCTTGCTTTAGCAATTCCGTTTAATGTGGCAAGATGCTTCGCACTTGCAGCACGCCTGGAATTGCATACAAATCGGCAAATCGCTTGTCGGTGAGCGGATTGTGAATCGATGAATTCATCTCTTCGCGGTTGTTTCTGAAATGCGCAATTGCATCTTTGGACATGAGAGCTGTTAGCTGTTCCTCGACATCGTCAAACCGAGCGCCAATCAAATTACGGAAGGACTCCGGATAAAGCTGAATGCCTGACCAGAGATCGCCAACCGTGTCGAAGTTTAGCGCTTCAATCGAGTCGACAATTTCGCTGCCGACAATGTGCGATATGCGAGGATCCGCAAGTGGGGTCATCGCATCAAGGGTGTTCAATTCGTTCATGGTGGTGATCTCCGGTCGAGTGTTATTTGTTTTGCTCGTGCAAACGAGCCTTGATGCTGGGATAGATCATGGCGGCTATCAGTCCGGTAACTGCAATGTGTGCTACGAGGACAGAGATGATGACTTCCGGTGAAAAACTGGTCACTAGTGGTAGCTCATTTTTGATGCCCAGAGTGAGCAATCCAGCGATAGGCATGGTGAGCAACAAGGATTTGTGCCGACCAAGCTTGAGCCAAAGTGGCACGCCTATAATGAGGGTGCCGATGAAGGCGAATGTGATTTTCACAAGTTCAAGTAAGGCTGTTGGTATATCCATTTGCTTATTCTCCGCGTTGTGAAGCTTGTTCGCGTGCAATGTCTTTTCTCGCTACGTCTTCGACCCACTTGGCTATGACCGAACATACAAGTGTCCCGCCGCATACGTGCAGTATGAAGAAGCTGGGAAATACTTGTGCGTCGAATAGACTTGTGAGATTGACGTACGGCAAAAGAGCAGCCATTGATGACAATGTGACTACCGAGAGGGCAAAGTTACTTGCCCTTGTGCCATATTTGTTCTGGAGTTTTTCCCAGGCGAGAACGCCTAGTCTAAGAACGCCTGCGAATGCAATAGCCAAGACGGCTAATTTGATGAGTATCGATGGATCCATATTCTTTTCTCCGAGATTGTTTGTGTTGTTGCGAATGGCTTAGTCCAACTGGACTAACAGGTTGTCCCTCAGCCGTTCTTTTGTGGTTTCCAGGCAGGTTTCAGGGCATCGCGTTTGCGCTGCACATGCTGGATATACGCTTCAAGCGCGCGCCAGGCAACGCCTACTGTTAGAGCTTCCGCACTAACTACTTCCAGGAATGTCAGGTCCGGAACGAATGCGAGCATGCTGAAATTGAGCACAACTGCGCCAATGCCGTATGCCAAAACAATCATCGGCGCGAAAGCATCGAAGCTCTGCAGTCCAAATCTGACAATATTTTTGCCGATTGCTTTTAGATTGAAGTTGGCTGCTTTGGCATTTTTCGCGCAGTCCAAGAGCAATTCAATTGCATAACTAAGAGCGCGTGCAACTGCCCGCAAAGCATGCACACCGATAAAAATGGCGGATGCCAGATAAGTGACATCCGCGAGAGTTCTAATAGAGTCGAACATAGGGTGAACCTCCGTAAGGTTTCTTAGCTTGAGCGGGTTTGGCAGGCTGGGGCTCTGTAGCCTCTGCTTGCGGAAGTGATTTGGTCAGTGCTTTGACAGCAGCGTCTAGTTGATAGTCGATCGGGCTTCCTGCCGGTTGATCAATGGCGACGTCGGGGAGAATGCCGACACCATCAGTGTCCAGTCCGCCGGGGAAAAGCTTTTCGTGCGTGATCTGCAGCGATCGCCCGTTGCTGCTCAAGTGTGTAAGCTTATTACCAGTACCTTTGCCATAAGTGCGCGTGCCTAGAATTACAGCGCGTCTTGATTGCTTGAGCGCGCCGGTGAGTAATTCGGCGGCACTTGCTGTTTGGCGATCAACGAGCACGACAATCGGAACATTGGGTGATACCACCAACTGTGTGCGAGTTGCGTACTCCGTAACCGGATTGCTGCTTGTGGTCACTGTTACCCATTGGGTCTTTGTCAGGCTGCGTCTGGTTTCTTCGATTTGATCGCCGACCCGTGCTTTGGCAACATAGATGAGTCCTTCAGGAATTAGTGTTGCCGCCACGTTGAGTGCCGGCGTCACCAGTCCGCCTGTATTGCCGCGGAGATCGAGAATAATTGCTTGTGCCTTGCTGCAATTTGCAATTGCTATTTGTGTTTCCCGGTCTACTGTTTTAGGCAAGAAAGACGGGATTTTGATAAGGGCAATGTTGTTTTTCAGCATGGTTGTTCTGACTGTATCGCGAGCTTCCATCCAGATGTTTTGTCTGGAGGTATCTGCTTGAGAAAGAAACATGTAATGCTTTCTGCTTAGGCTTTGCATCATATTCTTGATGGCGGCTTCGGTCGCTTGTCTGGATTGATAGGTAGCCGGACTGACGTTGCTTGGATTCCAGCGATCGCTCCACTGGCGTCTGGCAGCTGGATCGACTAAGTCGAGGTGGGTGTCCGTTATGAAGTCGTATACTTCGGTGTACGCGCCGCGACCGTCGTAGATAGCTGCAATTATCGGGATGCGCTTGTTGTCTTGATAGGACGAAGCCTGTGCTTGCGCTGAGACAGCAAGCAGCAAGGCAAGGAAAAATGCGGAAAGAGTCTTTTTCATGATGAACCTCGCTTTTGTCACGTTGGTTCGTCTTTGTCATGCTGAGGCGCTAGCCGAAGCATCTGCCGTGCGTAATCGTCGTTCGGGTTGGTTAACGCGAACACGTTTTTGTCGCGGCAGATGCTTCGCCTTTGGCTCAGCATGACAAAGGTGTTGGTTGTGACAAAGGGAAATGTAGGGAAAAGTTAAAACAAAAAACGACGAGTCTGTGACTCGTCGTTAAAAGTCAAAGTAGCGCGTCTAGTTGGAGGAGGCGGTGCGGGATTCTGCCAGCGCTTTGTGTCTGAGGTACGCTTCGATGAAGTCATCTAGCGCGCCGTCAAGCACTCCTTCCACATTGGAAGTCTCAACTTTAGTGCGTACGTCTTTGACGAGGCGATCATCGAGAACATACGAGCGAATTGCATTACCGAATGTAGCGGAAACATTTTCACCGCGCAATCGAGCTAATTCATCTTCGCGTTCTGCTTGTTTGATCGCTAGTAATTTTGAACGTAAAAGCTCCATTGCTAGAGCCTTGTTCTGCAATTGGCTGCGTTCCTGTTGGCATTTAACTGCAATGCCTGTTGGTTTGTGCACAATGCGAACAGCCGTTTCAACCTTGTTGACGTTTTGTCCGCCTGCGCCACCTGAACGCATGGTGTCGATTTCAATATCGTCGTCTTTTATTTCAACGAGATTATCAATGTCGTTCATTAACGGGCTAACTTCAAGAGCGGCGAAGCTTGTTTGCCTTGAGTCGTTACCTTGCTTGAAAGGGGATTTGCGTACAAGTCTGTGTACGCCTTTCTCACACGTAAGATATCCGAAGGCGAAGGGACCGTCGACTCTGAAGGTAACACTCTTGAGTCCAGCTTCTTCACCGGCGGATTGATCGAGAACTTCTGTCTTAAAGCCTTTGCGTTGGCACCAGCGTAAATACATTCTGAGCATCATTTCTGCCCAGTCTTGTGCGTCTGTGCCGCCAGCCCCAGCGTTGATTGTCACAATTGCTGACGAGTCGTCGTATTCGCCGGACAAGAGTCTCGTTAGTTCGAATTTTTCCAGATCTTTGTTGAGAGCATCGATGCCGGATTCGATTTCCTTGGCAATGCTTTCGTCCTTCTCTTCCAGCCCAATTTGTAGGAGAACGGCCAAATCACTCTGTAACCTGTGCCATGTCTCGTATTGTTCAACGGATGCCTTGAGCCGGCTCATTTTCTGTGTAACAGTTTGAGCGCGCTTCTGGTCTTCCCAAAATCCTGGTTCTAAAGTCTCGTTTTCGAGATGTTTGAGTTCTGAACTTAACCTATCCGGGTCAAAGATAGTCCCTGACTTTCGTCAGGCGCTCCTCGAGTGCTTCAATCTCGCGTTTAAGTTCGGACAGCATCATCTTGCAAATCCCTAATTGACAACGGCAATTATTATACCCCGAATTATGGGGATCGCTATAATACCGTTATGACTATTTCAATTTGGCAAGATGAGTTAAATAAACCCAGAGAAAAGTATGACGTCGTCATTGTGGGCGGCGGCATTATGGGAGCAGGCAGTGCATACTGGCTGTCTAAGCGTGGGTTGCGAGTATGCATTGTCGAATCGCAGTACATTGCCTCCGGTGCTTCTGGACGTAATGCCGGCTTTTTATTGCGCGGCATTCATTCTTACTACAACGAGTCCGTCAAACAATATGGGCGAGATAACGCCTCAATGTTGTTTCGTTTTACTGAAGAAAACGTCAGGCTGATAGGTGAATTCGCCAAGCGAATAAGTCATGATTTTAACTATGAGCCATCAGGATCATATCTGCTGGCTTGCTCGCTTGAGGAATTGCACGATTTAGAAGAATCCCATCAGTTGATGATTGAAGATGGATTTGATGTTGAATATCTTAAGCAAGATCCACTCGACCGTAGCTATTACGGTGCTCTGTATAACAGTTGTGATGGTGGAGTGAATCCCGTTAAGTTAGTCAAGGCATTGATTGCCGAAAGTGGAGCGCAGTTGTATGACGGAGAGGCGGTAATGTCCATTCGCCAAGACAAACAACTGCAGGTGATGACTGCTAATCGCATTATTGATTGCGACAAAGTATTGTTAGCAACGAATGCTTATTCACAGCTTCTTGAGTCATGGTTCAAAGAGCGTGTGCAACCAATTAAGGGGCAGATACTAGTCACGCAGCCTCTGCGCAAGCGTATTCTTGAAAAAGTCTGCTATGCCAATTACGGTTGGGAGTACTTCCGTCAATTACCCGATAACAGATTTCTTTTAGGTGGATGCCGCCAGCGCTTCCAGGATACGGAAGTGGGTTATGCAGATTGCACATCGTTACAAGTGCAGGCTTCATTAGAGTCCTACATCAAAGATCGCTTCCCGGAAGCTGCCGGCGTTCCAATTGATTATCGTTGGTCAGGCATTATGGCATTTACGCAAGATGGGTTGCCGTTAGTGGGCGAACTCGAGCGTCTGCCTAATGTCTATTTTGCCGTTGGTTGCAACGGGCACGGCTTTAGTTACGGATTGAACCTGTCGAAATTGCTTGTCGAAGTAGCAGTTGCTGGTAAAGACGCCGGAATTTTTTCAAGCCGGCGCCTTTTTCAGATTGCTAACTAGCTTCCTTTTCGTGGTTTGCGCGCAGAAACTCTTTGTATAGGTCTATAATGACCGCGGCTAACCGAAAGATGCCTCTTGCAATTAGTCTGCCGATGATCTTCGCAAATATTTCGGCGGCTAAATCACGTCGGCCCCTCGCAACATAAACTCTTGTGGAGATTGCGAGAATTCGTTCGTAATTGTAGGTCTTCTTCGTATCGATTTCTTTGGCAAGTGCAATCGCTCGATTGAAATAATAGAGCGAACGACCGTTGCGCCCTCGCGTGAAATAGATCAAGCCAAGTTGCTCGAAGGACTTCATTAGGAATTCTTTGGCTAATTTTCGATCCGGCTCGGTTTTTAGCGATCGCATTACGCTGTTGATGAGCTTCTCTGCTTTTTTAAGATCGCGATGTTTCTTGCGCATATCAATGGCGCGAGTCAGTTTCTCTTCTCTGTTTAGTTGTCGATGTTTTGGCATGGGTAAGCCCTTTGGTTTGGAACGGGGGTGAATTGCAAGGGCGCATGCAATGCGCCCCTACACAACGAGATAATTCCTCTTTGGGATTAAGGCGTGACAAAGAAGCGCCCCAAAATGTAGCGAGCGTTTCTTTGTTGTCTGGATCGTTTAGCGCAGTGTGCCTGCCACGACGGTGACGGCGTGGTCAAGTGTGAAGTACTTCCTAATCGCAGCATTGACCTCATCGAGCGTGACTGCCATTAACCTTTCGGCGATAGTGTCAATGGCTTCAGCTCCAAGACCAAGTGCCTCGTAGGAAGCTATTTCGCTTGCTAGAGCAGCTGTGTTGTCGAGACTGATGTAGTGGTAGCCCACCAAGCGGTTTTTCTCGTCTTCCAGTTCTTCTTGCGTCATGCCGTGTTCGACATATTCGCGCGTGACCTGATTAACAAGGTCAAGAGCTTTTTCGAGATTTTCCGGATTGACGGTCAATTCAATTGACCATGGCGCATAGCCGAATGAAAGATCTTCAAATTTGCTCCTGACGCCGTACGTCAAACCTTCTTTGACTCGAATAACTTTGCCAAGTCGAGAGTCGATAGTGTTTCCGCCGAGACAGGAGTTGGCTATCCGTGCAGCAGGATAGTCTGGATCGGTCAGCTTCAGGCTTACCGGCAGACCACATACTATGGACACGCTGGTCTTGTCTTTTACAGAGACTTTTTTGCGCGTGGCGTTGTCCGGTGGCGCTACTGAACCAACAACAATGCTTTCTGCGTCCGGTCCCGACCAATGGCCAAAGCACTTTTCCATCAGGGCGACGGCTTCATCACTCGTGATATCGCCAACCACAGAGATGATTGTTGATTTGGGGCCGTAGTGCGCCTCGTAAAATCGAACGAGGTCATCTCTCGTTAGTGACGAAAGCTCGGATAGATTTTCCTCTACATCGTGCTGATAGTAGGGTTGCTTGCTGTCATAAAGCGACTGAAAAAGCGCTGTTTCGGCAAGCGAATCCTCATCTGTACGAGTGTTCTCGATCTCGCCTCGAGTTTGCTCACAAAGCTTCTTCAACTCGGTTTCGTCGAAGGTGGGCTTTGTAATTACTTTGCTCAAGAGCGAAAGGAATCTCGGCAAATCTTCTTTCACGACTTTGGCGCCACCGCCATAAATGCCGCTGAAGAATGTCCCTGCTTCAAAGTTGAACTCGGCTATCCCTAGCTTTTCTAGAGCAGTAGCAAGTCTTTCCTTGTTAAGCCCCCGCGAGCCGTAGATGAGCATGTTAGCAACCATTGACGGTGCATAGCCGTTGTCCTCCTCTTCAACAAAATAATTGCCGCCGTTGAGGAATTTTGCTGAAACCGAGACCAGACCAGTGCCGTGTTTAGGTAGCACGACAAGATTTAGCCCGTTGGATAGTGTCGTCCGTTGAAGCCCCTTTGTAAGCTTGGGGGTTTCGTCGTCTTCATCATCCGGCGGACTTGGTTGTTCAGGGTCTTCGTCTTTTTCTTCCTTTGGAATGAAGTAGCCAACGGTGCGATTATCTTGCACGAAGTACTTCTGAGCTACAGACATGATTTGCTCCCTAGTTACCTGATTGATTTGATTAGAGAAGTTATCAAACCATTCGAAACCTACGGCGCTCATATCTTCAGTCAGCGGCCACATGAGTTTACTTGGATCGTCACCCATCTGAATTAGATGCTTATTGATGCTCTTTTTGATATCAGCGAGCTTACCCGTTTGAACAGTTTCGCTCTTAAGCTTGTCCAGTTGAGAGAGGATGACTTGTTCCACTGCCTCCGGGGTTTGTCCAGGGGCGACTGTAGCGACAACTTCGAACAGCGAGGGATCACGGTTTTGGCCACTGGTGCAAGCTGCCTCAATGGCGAGGTTTGTGTCGATAAGGGTTTTGTACAGAATGCTGGACTTTATTGCTGACGAGCCAAGAATTTGTGTCAGTACTGCCAGAGGATAGGTGTCTTCGTGCCGAGCTTCCGGAACATGAAAGGCCACGTGAACAATTGACGAGTCCCCAGCACGTTTAACCGTGACACGTCTTTCGCCTTCTTGCTTTGGCTCGACAGAAATCATGGGAGGTATTGGCTTGGTCGGAATATTCGAAAAGAATTCTGATATCCAAGTCAATGCATCCACTGGATCGAATTTTCCTATCACCTGAATAGCGGCATTGTTGGGTGCGTAAAACGTGTTGTAGAAATGCATAAGCTGATCTACCGTGACATTTTCCACTTCCTCCAATGTCCCAATTGTTGAAGTCTTGTATGGGTGTGACGTGAATGCAGCAGCCCAGACAGCTTTTTGCAATGCTTCGTGAGGATCGTTTTCACCGATTTCGAATTCATTGCGGACGACTGTCATTTCCGAGTCTCGATCTTCTTGCGTAAACTCTAGATATTGCATGCGATCGGCTTCAATCTCGAGAAGCAGTTTGAGATATTTAGGCCTTGCCTGAGTGTAATAGTGCGTAATATCCAATGACGTAGTTGCATTGTTGGTGGCGCCTATCTTCTTGTGCAATGTTTCAATATCGTTGCCGTTGCGATGGTTGAATTTTCTCGAGCCCTTAAACATCAAGTGCTCGAGAAAGTGCGTGGCGCCGAATGGCGGCTCGTTGCGTGAACCAACCCAATAGGGCACGTTCACAATGACAGTGCTTGCGCTTTCGATCGGACAAAGTACTACCGGCATTCCGTTCGAAATTAAACGATACATGTTGCCGTGTTGTCCTTCATATTCCGAAC
>JAKFVJ010000057.1 GCA_021732245.1 Candidatus Obscuribacterales bacterium
GGACAGTCCAATCCGGCAAGTCGGATGAAGCTGATAACCAAGGGCGCAGAGGATGGGACGTCTTATGCACCAGGGTAGAAGCAGGCTTATAAGCATTATTAGCCTCTTCATCGCTGAGATATCCTTTCGCTAGTCTCTTGGCGGCTCATCACGGGTATTATTCTAGTGTAACGCTGAAAATTTCCTTGTGAATTGGTTTGCCATGAAGGTTCTCCACTGTATACATTCTGTAAATCCAGCCGGTGGCGGACCAATCGAGTTCATTCGGCAGGTAGTCCAGCTGCACTTAAGACACGGCACAGAGATTGAAATCATTTGCCTGGATAGTCCCGATGACCCCTGGGTAAAAGACTTTCCCTGCCCAGTTCATGCCCTGGGACCCGGCTTTCTAAGCTACGGCTTCAGCTGGCGATGGTTTCAATGGCTAAGAGCCAATAGAAAGAAATACGACATTGTCGTTGTGAATGGAATTTGGCAGTATTCCTCTTTTGGCACGTGGCTCGCTCTCAAGGATACGGATACTCCCTATGTAGTCTTTACTCATGGCATGCTTGATCCCTGGTTTAAACAACACTACCCGTTAAAACATCTGAAAAAGAGCCTGTATTGGCCATTTGCTGAGTATTGGGTTTTGAAAGATGCCAAGGCTGTTCTATTTACCTCAGAAGAAGAACGTATTCTGTCATTCCAGTCTTTTCCTATCTATGAATGCAATCAGGTGGTAATCGGTTATGGTGCCGCCTCACCACCTAATTCGCCGGATATTTTGAAGAAGCAGTTTGCGGAATTATTTCCTGAGCTTGCCGACAAGCGAATTTTCTTGTTTCTCGGTCGTGTGCATGAGAAAAAAGGTTGCGATCTCTTGCTTGAAGCCTTTGCAAAAGTAGCGACCGATAGAAAACTGCACCTGATTATTGCCGGACCGGCAATGGAGCATTATTTGGCAAGGTTGCAAGACCTGGCACGAGAGTTGGGTATTCAGTCGCGAGTGACGTGGGCTGGAATGGTCAACGGTCATGCTAAGTGGTCAGCTATTTGTAACGCCGAGGCGTTAATTCTGCCTTCGCATCAAGAGAATTTTGGTGTCGTTGTTGCCGAGGCGCTTGGTTGCAATGTACCTGTGCTTATATCCAACAAGGTAAATATCTGGAGAGAAATTCTGGCGGCTAAAGCAGGATTTGTGGCAAGTGACACCCTCGAAGGCACCGAAGAGTTGATCAACTCCTGGCTTGAGTTAAATGAAAATGAGCGCCTCAAGATGAAAGAGAATGCCGGAAAGTGTTTTATCCACTACTTTGACGTGGAGATGGCTTTTAACAGGTTAATGATTCTATTTCAAGAACTTGCAGGAGTGGGCTAGAATCAATATATGCGCAGTAAACGTACTTATGACCAAAAGTCAGCATATGAATCGGGTAGACCGCTTGCCGGACGCCTGTTGCAGATAATATGGGACTATGCATGGCTTGTCTTTTGCAGTTGGACGCCCAAGGCGTTTAATCCGTGGCGCTTGTTTTGGTTGAGGCTATTTGGCGCACACCTCTATGGCACGCCTTTTGTGCATCAGAGGGCAAGAATTCTTGTGCCCTGGAACTTAACAATGCACCATCGTAGTGCTTTGGGGGACAGGGCAAATGCTTATACACTTGATGAAATTGAGCTCAAAGCAAGATGCACTATTGCCCAGGAAGCTTATCTGTGTACTGGTACGCATAAGTTCGATGACATTAACATTCCCTTGCAGACAGCTAGGATAGTTGTTGGCGAAGACGCCTTTGTGGGAGCTCGCGCATTTGTTTTGCCTGGTGTCAATGTTGGTGACGGTTCCGTGATTGGCGCTTGTGCCGTTGTCTCTGCCGATGTGCCACCATGGATGATAGCGGCAGGTAATCCAGCGCGTCTAATGGGCAAGCGAGTAATTTCTCAATCAGAAACGCGCTCGTCAGATCTTTCCTTTAATCCGTAACTGCGAAATGAACAAAGTACCGGTAAGTTTTATCGTGCCTATTAAAAATGAAGAAGGCAATTTGCCGCGCTGTTTGTCATCTATACAATGGGCAAATGAAATATTTGTGGTCGATTCGCAAAGCACGGATAAGTCCGTTGCCATTGCTGAATCACACGGGGCAAAGGTAGTACAGTTTCAATTCTCGGGCACATGGCCGAAGAAAAAGAATTGGTCACTGGATAATTTGCCGTTTAGTAATGAATGGGTGTTTATTCTTGATGCCGATGAGGTTTTGCCTGAGGGGTTTGAAGAAGAGGTCAGACAGATTGTCGGAGCTAATAATGATGTTGCCGGTTATTGGGTTAACAGACGTTTCCAATTTATGGGAAAGTGGTTGAAGCATGCGTATTATCCGAATTGGAACTTGCGCCTTTTTAAACACAAACTTGGTCGCTACGAAAAACTGACGGAAATAGACACGGCAAGTGGTGATAACGAAGTCCATGAGCATGTTGTTGTTGAGGGTAAGACCGCGCATATGAAAGCGGAGATGGATCACTATGCGTTTCCCACGGTGGAAGTATTTTTAGAAAAACATGATCGTTATTCTAATTGGGAAGCACGGGTAGCGTGTGATGAATATGAGGGAAAAAGCGCCTCGTCAATTCAAGATAAAAACGTTGGTTTTAGACGCAAACTTCGCGCCTTCTCGCGTGCCTTGCCGTTTCGTCCATTGATGCGTTTTCTCTATGTCTATATTTGGCAAAAAGGATTTTTAGACGGCATTGAAGGCTATTACTTTGCACGTCTTCATGGCTTCTACGAATTTCTCATCGTTGCCAAAACGTATGAACTTAAAAAGCGCAAATAACTATTTTGCGATGAAGCGAACTACGGGTTTAATCGAATCATAAATTTGAGCGGCGGGTAGTTCTTGTCCAGCACAGGAATAAAATCGGTAATTGTGTTTTTCCAGTTCATCAGTGACTAGTTTTGGTTTGATGCCGCGTTCTTCCAAGTAGTTAAGGTGTAGTTCTAGGCAGATTGCCGGTTTTTTCTTTGAGAGCAATTCTTCTGCGCCCTTTAGAGCTTCAAGTTCAAAGCCCTCAACGTCGATTTTCAATAAATCCGGATAGATATTTAAACGTTGGCACTCCAGATCAAGCGTTGTCACCTCAATGGACATTGTCTTGACGGAATTGTCAGAGGGTAGAATCTGCACGAAACCCGTATCCTCCAATGCCAGATCTAACGAGCCTTCTTCGTTGCCAATTGCTTTTGGTTTCAGGCGCAACTGAGTCTCTAACTGGTTTATGGCAATGAGCGTTTCAATTTTTGACTTCATCACCGGTGATGGTTCAAAAGCAATTGCTCTTTTGTCTTTTCCCATTCGGCAAAAAAGTAGTGAGAAAAGCCCAGCATAAGCGCCGGCGTCAAATAGGACTTTCGCTTCTTTGGCTAAGGCAATGAAGGCTCGTGACTCCTCAATACAGTCGGCATTCTGCACAAACTGGTAATCGACGTTTGGCTTGAATTCTTCGTTTATGTATAAGTCTAAGTCGTTAGTGATTTTGGCTAAGAGTCCCCTATCGCTTGGCTGAAAGGAAACATTAAAAGGCAGCTGACTGTCAGTCCAGCCGTGTAGTTTTTTTCTCAGTGGCGATTTCACACATTCCGGCAAATACTTGACGGCTAATGATCGCCAAAATCTTTTTGAGCCAATTTCATTCATGGCTCTAATTGTAATTGGATTTGCTAAAGTTAGGCTCATGACTGTAAAGCTTGTTGCTATTGTCAACTCATTTAATCGCTTGCCGCTTATGCAAGAAGGGCTGCCCAGTCTTGTTGCCGCACTTAAGGACGTTGATTATCCGTCGGCAATTGTAATTTTCGACGCCGGCTCAACAGATGGCAGCCTTGAATGGATAAAAGAATATTCGCGTGAGAGCGGCACTCGGATCGAACTCATAATTCCCGAGCCTGGTGATGATACCTCATTTAGTGGCGGGATTAATCGTGCTACCAGGTACGCAGCCGATTGCTTCCCGCAACTTGAGTACTATTTCTTCTTTGAAACGGATAATTTTATATCTTCAGCTACGCCTTTGAAAAAAGCACTTAAGTTGCTTACGTCCATAAGTTATCTGGCAGCTGTCGGTTTTACAGTGACTAAGCACTCCGGCGAGCCTGCCGGCATCGGTTGTTCTTTTCCGACGGTTTTGCAATTTGTTTTAGGTCAACACCTGACCTGCATGCTTCATCTCGATCAACCAATCAGACACGAATGGCAACAGGAAGATCAAGAAGATCAGCAAATTGAATGGACAATTTGTGATGTTGTATTTACTAGTCCCCTGGTCGTTCGACGAACCGCGTGGGAGAAAAGTCGAGGGCTGGATGCTCGTGAATTTCCATTTTCGGATTGCGATGTTGATTGGGCTTGGCGCTTATCAAAACTCGGATGGAAGCTGGCTGTTATTAAGGCAACTGGTGTGATTCACGACAACAGAGAAACTTTGTCTGAGTGGTCCGGCAAGAGAGTTATCCATTTTCATCATGCGCGTATGAAGCTTTTAAAAAGACACGCGCAGGATGTCGCATCTCTAAAACCGCTCTTATTTGCCAGACATGCAGCAGAGTATGTTCTTTTAAAGGCGCTTCGTTTGAGTGGTAAGGCGAGTCCGGAAAAGGTTGAATTGCGCAAGCAATTAATGCGTACTGTTTTTAATGAGTACGACTGAAGGCTAGAGCAATTTGTTTACAACAGCCAGTACTTCACCTGGTTTATAGATCGTCTTTCGCTCTGCGTTTTTGCCAAGACAGTGTGTGAGGTCGGGATAACCCCACTGTGACATATGCTGTTTGCTGTCAGTGAAGTATTCCCCGAGTGGTATCACATGTGGAATGCCAAAAGCCGCTGCCGCGTGCATCAACATGCTTGAATTGCAGATAACTAAGTGGCTTGTCGCCACCAGCGCTAAAGCTTGTCTGAGACTTAGTTTGCCTGCGAGACTTCCGGCATTCTTCAAATCTTTGCATAAAGCTGATGCATTCTCTACGTCTTTCTCAGCCCCGACTACGATAATTTCTAACGATTGGTTATCTAATTGCTCAAGCAATTGTCTGTAACTTTCGATCGGCCAGCACTTTGTAGCAAATCCGCCGCCTGGACCGACCACAATTCTTTTGACAGCCTTTTTCTGCCAGGTATTTTCAGCTGCTAATTTTTCTTCTTCGGACAGAAATACCTGTGGATAGATGCTGGGTAATTCAGTGGCACCAAGAATTTCTGCGTAGCGCAAAGCCTGCTGTCCGACGTGCTCATCATGGTTGTAATTGACAAAGCTGTGGGCTCCTGAGTGCCCACCGGCAAAGCCTCTGACGCCTATTCGGTACGGAATTCCTGCTTTGATGAGCAAAAGTTGTCCAAAGGGGCTGCCGACTACATCTATCGCTACGTCGAAATGACTATCGGACAGCCGTTGTGCCTCAGTCGAGGTAAGGATATAAGTCAGTGCTGTATTGAGGCTTTGATCCACTATTACCTGATTGTGCCAGGGTGCGTTCATCGGCAAGACTTCACTTATATAGGGATTCAATTCCAAAAGAGGTTTTGCCCAGTCGCCAACGCCGGCTACGATTTTGGCATTGGGATATAGGTCGTGAAGTGCCTGAAATAAAGGCGTAATTACAAGTAAGTCCCCTAAGTCATTGTTTCTCAGAACAAAAATAGACTCAGGGGTGGCAGCGGCAGCGCCAGTAGGGACAAAGCGACTTGCCAACCACACGAGAGCTTCAGCTATATCCCGCTTCCAAGACATAGGTGAATAATACTATGTCCTGGCTTGCCTCACACCTACTTATAGTGCTAGGTTATATCCGAGCAAAATATGGATCTAAAGCAATTAGAGCAAAATTGGAATGAGTTCGGCAGAAGGGATCCCTTCTGGGCGATTCTTTCTTTTCCGGGCAAGGAAGGCAATAAGTGGAACCTGGACGAGTTTTTCCGCACCGGTAGAGACGAAATTAGTAAGGCTCTTGAATTCGTCGGGCAGCAGGGATTGCGAATTAATCACGGTTCGGCGCTTGATTTTGGCTGTGGTGCCGGCAGATTAACCCAGGCGTTGGCACAACGTTTCGATAAAACCTATGGCGTTGATATTGCTGAATCGATGATCAAATTGGCAAAAGAATACAATCAATATCCGCAAAACTGTTTCTATGAAGTAAATAAAGCACCCAATTTGTCGCAGTTTGCCAATGGACAGTTTGACTTCATTTACTCTTGTCGTGTCTTGCAGCACATGAAACCTGAGTATGCCCTCAATTACATTAGAGAATTCATTCGCATACTGGCACCTGGTGGTGTCATTGTTTTTCAAGAACCGACAGAAAAATTGCCGGAACAAAATATTCAAATCTTGGAGGCACCAAAAGGTATAAAAGCGGTAGTAAAAAGTCTTATGCCGCGCCCACTCTTGAATTGGTACTTCAAGACGCGAATGGACTATTTGCTGAAGCAGCACCAGCAAGCACCTCAAATGGAAATGTATGGAGTTCCTGTTGAGGAAATGAAAAGGTTTGTTGAATCCCACGGTGCCATTGTCAAAGCTGTTGTTCCGGACGATAGTTGTAGCGATTGGCGTAGTTATTGCTACTGCATAACGAATGACAATGGAAATAGCTGAAGGACATGAAAATACTTGTTATTTCAGCAACTTTTCCACCGGTGAGTTCGGGCGGCGCTGATTATGCTTTACGGCTTTGTCAAAACATTGCTCTGCGAGGACACGACGTGCATGTTCTCACTTCAAAGATTAACAATGTGGTGCGGGATAAGTCCATCACGGTTTATTCGATTATTCAGCGCTGGACGTGGTCTGAATTAGGACGAGTCTTAGAAGTTGTGAAAAGTGTAAAACCTGATGTAGTGAATTTGCACTTTGGAGGTTTTCTCTATAACGATCATCCAATGATCACGTTTTTACCAACCATTCTGCGCTTTATTGATCCAAAGATTCGCTTTATTACCCACATTGAGGCGCCTATAGGTTGTAGGGTTTACCTGTGGCCGAGGACAATTCGTGTTACTCATAGAATTGTTTGTGAATTGTTCAGGTCGCAAGACGTTGCGTATGCTTATGGCACGCTCTTGCGTGACAGCGACCAGGTAATTGTCTTGAGTGAAGAGCACGGTAATGAATTGTGCAAAATATACCCAAGACTTAAGGCAAAGTTGGTGTTGATTCCACCGCCGCCTCTGATGCCAATTGTAAATTTGAAAAGTGAGCAAGCTAAGGGAAAGCTCTCACTGGGCTCTTCTTCGATATTGGTCTATTTGGGTTACCTGTATCCGGGAAAGGGTATCGAGACTTTACTTGAGTCGTTTAAACTTGCTTTGCAAAAGAACGCTGATATGAAACTCATTGTAATTGGCGGTAGTCCCGAGATGCTCCTGAAAAATGTCGGCAGAAATGCGTACGCGCAGGAAATGCGAGATCTGGCAGACAAATTGGGAATTGCAAACAAGATTATGTGGACCGGCAACTTTGACTTTGATAGTGAAGTGCCTTCTTTGTATTTACGTGCGGCAGATCTAGGAATAATGCCTTGGGATTGGGGTGTCCACCTGAATAATAGTTCGTTTGGTGCAGCTGCCTGCCACGGATTGCCAATTGTCACCACAAATTCACCTACATCAGAAGATGTCTTTGTCGATAGGGAAAATGTCTATCTTTGCCCGCCAAAAGATCCGGCGGCAGTTGCCGAAGCCATAGGACAATTAATAGCCGACAAGGGATTATGTGAGAAACTTTCTAAAGGTGCCCTGGTTCTTGCTAAAAAATGGTTCTCCTGGGATACGGCTACGGATAAAACTCTGGCAGTGTTCTCAGGCAATTCAAACGAGGACGTCAATGAATAAATTTCTTTATTACAGCCACCTGGACACTAGGGGATCGGTGGCAATGTTTTTTCTCAGGCTGGTCGCCGGTACGGCTTTTATATTTCATGGCTGGACAAAAATCCAAGAACCGTTTACATGGTTGGGGGCGGATGCGCCAATTCCCGGATTCTTTCAGGCGCTAGCTGCGCTTTCCGAATTTGGTGGAGGAATTGCCTGGATTATTGGGCTTTTGACGCCGCTAGCCTCTCTCGGCATGCTTATTACGATGAGCGTTGCTGTCTCCTTTCACGCTTCACATGGCGATCCCTTTATTGGACATGGTGCATCTTTCGAGCCGGCTCTTGGCTATGCAGCCGTATCATTTCTTTTGCTGATGGTTGGACCGGGGCGCTTTGCGTTCGATGCAGTACTTTTCGGTAGCAAGATCAAGAACCAGTAAGCTAAGACTTGTTCTCAAGAAGAAGCATGCCACAAGATTCCGGCTTGCCTTTGATTGTCACCGGACGTAGCGAAGTGATTTCGCTTAAAATACGGAAGTTTTTTGCTAGCGCGAGCTCGTGCAATTGTTGCATGCCACCACCGCCGGTGTGCCAGGAATGCGACTCAAGAATCACGTGTTTTGCAGATTTCAAAACCTCTTCATAAGAGTTTAAGAACTCAAATTCTGCGCCTTCGATATCTATTTTGATTAAGTCGTATGGTGGAGACATGTACGAAACGAGTTCTTTTGTATTTACCGATTTTACGCTCAAAACGTCAGTTGTTTCGTCACCTAAGGTCGCTAGTGATGAAGACATAAAACCGCGCACGGCAAATTTTGTCTCTCCCGAATCTTTAGAAACGGCAAAAGGCAAAAATTGAAATGAGCTTTCCAATCTATTGGTGGTAATTAGTTTGCGTACTTGAGAAGCAATGTTTGGATCGGGATCGATGAGCAAAGCTCGGCAGTCATTAATTGTTAGTCCCGATTTTATGCGTTCGTAGGTCAACCAGAGAGAGAAGTAGCCTGCATGGCAACCGATGTCCAGCCAGCGTTGGGGAAAGTATTTTTCCGTGACAATGTTTTCAAGGAGTGTGGCGTATTCTCGCTCAAAGAAAATTTCTTCAAAGGAAATCCAGAATTCCGGTGAGGCAATTGGAGCTTTCAGTCCAAAGCCTATTGGAACTTCTATCTCCAATTCATTGAAATATCTTTGTTTTAGATCAAAAATCAGCCGGCGCCGAACGTCCGGAATATCCAACATGGCTCGCAGAGGACTGGCAGCTGTATGTCGCAAAAGGCGTGTAAATTGCATGTATTACTTGTATGCTTTTAGATGACGCGTGTCAATATCGTTAGCGTAGCAACCGCAGCAGTCAAAATGGGATTGTAGGCGGGAATCCGGTAAGAAACGTACACCATGAAAATAAATCTGTGGGGTATTAACTACGCACCAGAATTAACAGGGATTGGTGTCTATAACACCGGTTTGGCTGAGTATTTGGCTGGACAAGGCGACCAAGTGACGATGGTCACCGGCTTTCCCTATTATCCCCAGTGGAGACATCTTGAAAAGGATAAGCCGTTTTATCGCAAGGAAGTGCTGAATGGTGTCGAAGTATGCCGTTGCGCCTTATACGTGCCCAAGAAACCGACGCCCTTTTTGAGAATTTTGCACGAAGCGTCTTTTGTGTTCTCATCCTTTTTTCGCCAACTTACGCTTCCGTCCGCCGATATATATGTCGTTGTTTCACCACCACTGCTGCTTGGATTTGCAGCCTGGCTTATTTGTCTAATTAAGGGCAGGCAAATTGTTTTCCACGTGCAGGATTTGCAGCCGGATGCAGCAGCTGGACTATTGATGCTCAAGCAAGGGCTTTTTCTCAAAGTGTTATATGCCTTGGAAAAATTCGCCTATCAAAAAGCACGAGTAGTTTCAGCAATTAGCGGGCAAATGTGCGAATTGATTTCGCTGAAGGGTATCAGCAAAGAGAAAATTGTTTTGTTTCCTAACTGGGTTGACTGTGAATATACGGCTCTTGAATCCGGCGCCTGGAAGTCGAAGATGGGAATTGCTTCAGGCAATAGCCTTGTAACTTATGCCGGTAACATGGGTGTAAAGCAAGGACTGCCGGTTATTCTTGAAGCAGCTAAATTGCTGAGGGACAAACCAATTACTTTCGCTATTGCAGGCAATGGAGTGGAAGTAGACCGGCTTGCCCAGTTGAAGATGGATAACTCACTCAATAACGTGATGTTGCTTGATGTTTTGCCTGAAGATGAGCATACGCAATTCTTGCAGGATAGTGACATTTGTTTGATTCCGCAGAAGAAGGGTGCGGCAACTGCATTTTTACCAAGCAAGTTGTTGAAGATGCTGGCATTGGGCAGACCAATACTTGCTATTACACAAAATGAAGGCGCATTGTCGTCGGCTTTGGCAGAAGGCAATTTTGGCGTGCGTGTAGAGCCTGATGATGAAAAGGTTCTTGCTGAGGCTTTGGAGAATTTACTTGCCGATAGAAGCAAGCGCAGTTTAATGAGTGAAAAGGCAAGACTTTACGTAAAACAATTTTCCAAAGAAGAAGTCTTGCGGAAATTTCGCCAAAAGCTTCAAGAACTAGTTGGAGAAAAACCGTGATCGTTGTTAGTCACCCAACTGGAAATGCTTTCTTGCGTGCTGTACTTCAAGGGCTCGAGCAAGCTAATCAGCTTGCTGAGTTTCACACTACTCTGGCTTTTGAAGATACTGATTTCTTAATTGAGCTATTGCCCAAAAGTATTGTTGATGAGTTGCTGCGCAGACAATTCCATATCGACAGAGAAAAAGTGTTTGTGCATCCGATGAAGGAGATGCTCAGACTTCTTGCACCAAGGCTTGGCATTTCTTCTCTGGTTAAACATGAAAGTGGTTATGCTTCAACGGATTCTGTTTATCGGGATCTGGATCGTCTGGTTGCCGAAAGGCTGAGGAAAACCGCTTCAACCGGCATCGTTACCGGGGTGTATGCATATGAAGATGCGGCATTGCAGACGTTTGGGGCAGCTCATGAATTGGGCATCAAGTGCTTTTATGATTTGCCGATAGCTTATTGGCAAACAGTGCAGACATTGCTGAAGGAAGAAGCGCAGCGATGGCCTCAATGGGAACCTACTCTCGGCGGCACGAGAGATTCTCAGGAAAAATTGGAACGGAAAACAGAAGAAGCAATGCTGGCAGATGCCATTATCTGCCCGAGCAAATTTGTTCTTGATTCATTGCCGGAAAACTTTAGGGATACTAAGACGTGTGTAGTAGCTGAATTCGGTACGCCGGAGCTGGAAGTGCAGGAACGGGTACCACGCATTTGCGACAAATTGCGTGTTTTGTTCGCCGGCAGCATGGGGCAAAGGAAGGGACTGGCGGATTTATTTCAGGCAATGAAATTGTTGAAACGATCCGATGTTGAACTAGTAGTGATGGGATCTCCAATTG
>JAKFVJ010000356.1 GCA_021732245.1 Candidatus Obscuribacterales bacterium
TGTGCCTTAAAGATAAAAAAGTGCCAAAAAGATGAAAAAGCGACCGGAAAAGGTCGCTTTCTACATCTGCTAGGATCGGCTTAGTCAGGGCAGATCATTGAATTTCAACGACGCCCTGGACAATCCCGGGCGGCATAGCCGCTCCTTTTTGTACCCGCTACGTGATCTTTCGGCCATCTGCACCTGCTGACTGATGACAAACAACCCTGGAGTTGTCTGTCATCAATCAGTCTTCATTTTTACAACAGCAAGTTCTGCACAATGCAGATATCTAGTGCTGTGATAAGTGCTCCTGCCACAAAGGCGACCCAGATTACCGGACCGCGCATCATGTTCCATCCGCCTCCGGAAAGTGCCAGTAGACAGAATAGACAATTGAACACACCTGCAATTATGGTTTCCGGTGTGACACCATGCCAATACGCCACATAGCCCGGCGCTTTGGTGGCAATGAAAAATCTAGCAAATACAATTGCTAGATTGAGCATGACCAATCCCATGACTCCTGTTAGTCTTACATTGTTATTCATAGTGTTTGCTCCATTGATTGATACTAGATACAGAGCGTCCGATCCAAGAATTCAACGAGTCTTGTTCGGTACGTATAAAGTCCTTTTTTACTCAAAACATGTTTTTCTCCTGGCATGTAAAATGTGTCTACCCGTCGATGCGCTTTGAGAAGTCTTTTCTCCAATCGTTTCGTTCGTTCTACAGACCAGATCTCGTCGGCTTCACCATGACTGAGTAGCAACGGCCCGGCATATCGCTCAATTGGAATTGGTCGACCAATTGCCCCGACAACCTTTCCTCGCCAAATCCAAGCGCGAGCTTTCGGATCGTCTGGCTCAGACCCTCCCGCAGATTTCCAGTTGTAGGAAAAGCCTGGCACATAAGTATCCGTTGGAGCACGGACCGCCACAGCATCTGGTCGTGGGATTTCAACGTGAAGGGCAGACAGACTGGACAAGATCAATGCCAGCTCAGCACCTCTAGAAACACCGCAGAGCGCAATTTGCTTCTCTCTCAACTCCGGTCTATTTTTCAACCAACGAATAGCTTCAATGCTTCGTTCGAGATCGATGTTAATCACTGCTGATGGAACGCCACTGACTGGCGCAGCCGGCGAACCACACCAAGTAAAGGCTAGGGCTGCAAAACCATGAGCAGCCAATATCTGTCCTTCCATGTCGTGAAATCCAAATCCGCCTCCTTCGCTTCCATGCAACAGCAAGACTGCACCTTTGATTGTTTGCTGGTTTGGAACATAGAAGTTAGCCGGCAGTTCTGGACACTCCAATAAGTCATATCGCAAGGGTGACATAAGTCGTTTTTCTCCTTCTGTGATGTTGATACATTTGAACATGGTCATTTTTTCCACAGACTTCGCAGCCAAGCTAATATTCCTTGCTTATTCGATTTCGACTGCTTGTGCTCTTCCATCGCTGGTCGCGCCCTAAGTGCAACTTCTAGTAATGAGGGTCCCAACAATTTTCGATCGACTTGCACCGGTTCGACTTGCTGCAAGAAACGTCGTGGACTATGTCCTGTGAATTCTTCTAGCGCCTTCCAGGATTCGTCAAATGTCTCGCTGCGCACCCAGTCTGCCGAAAACATGGGGCAATCGCCTGTCTGCATAGAGCCAAAGCCAAGATCACGGTCACTCAGCGGTGAATCACCGTACCATTCCTTCAATTGTTCGTCTAAGTCATATTCATCGCTCATAATGTCTCCTAGTTTGTAATTTTTCTTTTGGTCAAAACAGACACTCACCTGCTGACTGAGGACAAACAACCCTGGGGTTGGCTGTCCTCAATAGCGAGATGCACCGACGAATACTTACGACAGAAGATCGGGTCCTGTCACGTGATTAAGCCCTGGTTGAGCTTCTTTAACAAGAAGTACTGCAGGATAACTCTTCATTTTCTCTGCCGTTGCGGCATCACACTTGATATAGAGTGTTCCATGCCCTAGCGATACGAAGAGATCACTGTCAATCCTGTCGATCAACTCTTGCTCCTTTGCCCACTGAAAAAATCTTTCTATAATCACGGTGAACCAGGGCTTCTGAGTCTTTTCCACGAATTGCGCGTGATCACTCAGATACTCGCCAATAGAATTTATCTCCTTATCCGGATTGTCATACGGATGTTCAATTCCAACTTCGGGCAACTTAAATTGCACTATGTAGGCTTTTCGGCCATTGTCATCTTTCTCTAAGTTTTTATCCATTCTTTTTCACCTTTATCAAAGTTGTGGGTCACTATTAAATGAAAGGAGCAACAACTTCTGTTGTTGCTCCTTTCGGATGGCATGTTTCTATTCTCCAAAAGTGTTAGTCTGCTTTGCCGCCTTCTAGCTCCGCGAGCTCCTTTTTGAGGTCCTCTAGATGAGCTTCAAGGCTTTTCAGTCCGTCTTCCAACTTTTTGATTTTCTGCGGCACTTCTTGTTTGTCACGCTCGATGGCAGCGGCAACATTCCGGATCGAAATTTTCAGACCTTGCTTACGAGACTCCATATACTTTTCCTGGTTATGGTCGCCTGTACCATCACACTGCTGACACGGCAGATACAGCGATTCACCCGTGCAACCGCCACCACTGTGGTAATACTCTCCCTTGCCTTTGCATGAGCGACACTTCTCTTTCTCTGATTGTTTTTCTTCTGACTCTGTCATGATTGTTTTCCTTATATTTTCAGCCAAATACTTTACGTCGCAGCTTCAGCAGCTCAGGGCGCCTCTAAAGCAACCCATCCTTTACCAATATGACTTTGCCCGACTGATACAGCTCGTCAATTTGACACATCGCCGCATCGATAAGCACTTTTAGGGCTTCGCTATCACCATTCTGAATGTTACGCACATTGATATATGCACAAATCGATCCATCTGGATTCTGAAGTGCATAAGCGGCAAAGGGAGCAAATCCAGGCGGACCGGTAACCTGATCAAAATATCCTGCAAGCGCTTGTCCAAGTCCTCTCTGCACGTTGTACCAGCCCATACCTGTGACGTCGTCATCGGTAACAGCAGGTCCTGTGACATGGAGTCGTGCAAAACGGCAGAGCGCTTCGCTATTCTCTTCCGCCATGTCTATCTGTCCGGTCTTAATCTCAATAGTGCCATCTTCCCGACGGTCGATTCTCGGTCTAACGTAAAAATTAGAACCAATCGCGCCATCGAACAACGAGAGCACCAAGTCGCGCTTCACTCGCGGTTGCTTTTTGCTTCGCTTACGCGCTGCACCGACGAGCACCAAATGGATAGCAGCGGCAGCGCCTGCCCACACAATTGCAAGGAATACGGAATGGAAGATAACAAACGCAAATGTTCCATACACTGCTGCAAACGCCACAGTTTTGATAGGTTTTGAAAGTTTCATCGATATTTACTCCTATTAAGTTATTCAGTCACAGAAGCAAACGCGAAGAGATGTCATCCATCCCCACTCGTTTATTTCTCTCTTCACTGCAGTTCAGATTGGCGGTCGAGTCAGAGCACCCTTGCTGAGCCGTTTTTTCGGAAGGCTCTGCAGACGAGCAACGCCATCCGAGCCCAAAGCTTTCTCGGCTCTCTTCAAGACATCATCAAAGTCAAGACATAGGTCTTTCAAAAACGCATGGGCCATTTCTGGAGCGCCAATCATGACGGAATATAGATTTTCGACCGACACGATTGCAAACTTGCCTTGAAGCTTATTTTTCAAAGCATCGGTCACAGCCTGATCCAATTCTAGCTTTTCCAGGGCGGTGCCTTGATTCAATTTACGTGGTTTAAAATACGGCATTTAGCTAACCTCCGGTTGCGCACAATACTCCAAACATTTATCGAAGTCTGAGGCAAAGCAGGAGGGTATGCCTTCAGCCTTAACAATACCGTCTGGCAACCTGCGTTGCACCCACTCTTCCACCTGTTCATAATCACGGATGCTGCTGCAACAATGGAAGAACAGCACAACATGGCCGTTAATTTTGCGCCATGAGACATCTAGGTTGATCTCCTTACCAAACAGCTCACCGATGTTAAAGACGAGACCTTGACCGATGCTCTCCCATTTGACCATCTCGTGATGTTCTCTCCATAGCGCACGTTGTTCGAAGTCACTTGCTTCCACGACAAATTCCGTCCTGGCAAATAGTGGCTCCTGTTTAATCACTGTTTCAAAATTCCATAGCCTTGTCATAGTTCGTATTCCTTCTTTTTCATGCTTTTCATAGAAGCAAACGCGAAGAGATGTCATCCATCCGCTCGCAATCCTTGACAGATCGATGAAAAACTAATCATTGTCTGGTACGGGCAGCGTTTGCTTCTCTATCGCTACAAGAGCCCGCATTAACGCTCGTCCTAAAGGGCCTCTCGGGTTGGTTGAGTAATAGCTCGGGAAGATCAGATCGTGGATCGCCTTACTTTGAGCTGTTATGGCTCCGCTGCGAACCAAGAGGTTGTTCCTAGCCTCATCATATTCGTGCCAGTCTTGCAGGCAGACGACATTGATTAGTTCTTTGCGTTGCTCGGCTGTCAATTCGTCGGGGTTGTATTGAGCAACTCTGGCGAGTTCTCTAACTTCCCTGTCGATGTCGGCACGAGTTTCTTCATCAAACGTATGAACGATCGCGCTGTAGTCGGTCATTGAATTGTTAGTGTTCATAATGTGACTCCTTGTTTGTAAGTGAAATTAATTTTTGTGTTTCTCTTTTGACCTCTTCAATTCGCTCACGCAAATCGGCGGCTCTTTTCTTACGTGCCTGTTGATCGGATTCGCTCTTTGCCATGAGCACCGAGAATTTGCAAATCATCTAGCTGAACGATGCATACCGATGAGATCCGCGCAGTCGGACAACGGCCTCGTGATTGGTGAGTGCTTCGACTGATCGTCGGGAACCTTCAACTATGACGATTGTTTTCTGACGCGCACTCTGGTAAATGCTCTTTACGTCAGGGATTTCGGAGAGATTTATTCTGGGAGCGGGAGTCGTTTCTATATAGAATTCAAATCGGGCGTCAGGATCTGTTTTGCGCTTGAGCTCGGCGCGAAGATTGTCGTCGATTTTGGGTGAGGATTCAAAACTCATGGTTGGTTGCCTCCGGGTCGGGAATGTAGATTGCTTGGGCAGAGCAAGGCAGAGTGGGTTGGACCCACCCTGCCGAAATGCGAGTGAATTTGCTCAGTCGATGAAATACGGAATCTTTTGTGCCGGGTAGGGCTCGCACATTGGATTCATTGGTGCGAGCTGTAATCCGATTTCGCCGTGTGAGCCTGGTGAGGCTTTGGGGAGATAGACTTCGTCTATCTCGGTGTCCGCCGGCTGATCTGGTAGCACTACGGTAACGCGACCATCTTCCATCGGCATCATGACCTTAACGAAATGATCCGGAGGTAGTGTCGGGCCCTTCTTTACGTAATCGGCGCCATCGGCGGTTGTGCGCAGGAAAACCAATGCGCCTCCTGATGGTATCGTGATCGAAGTCGGCAACGAAAGATGTCCGGAGGCTTCGACGAATGCATATCCAGATTGAGGGAAAGTCGCTGGATTGTAGCCAACCTCGTCTGGTTTTTCTGGTTCTTCAGGATTCCATTCGTTACCAAACTTCTCAAATATTGCGTCTTGCCGTGATTTGGGTACATACTTCCGCAACAACTTTTCGAGTTCGTTGGGGTCAAGTTGATGTTCGGGGCAAAATTCCTGTTTAAAAGACTCCGGCACTATGTACATTACTTCCCATACCGACTCGGCAGTTGACTTGCCCAGGTCTTTCATTGCCTCGACAAACGATGCAGGTAGACCAGGGACATCAGCGAGGTCTGTCCCTGGCAATTTCTTCAGCTTGTATTTGTTCGCAGGATCGTCGGTGGACGGTGCAGGAGTTGCTTCTTGCTTCGGTCGATAGTCGAACAAGTGGAGGGCACGCATAGTTCCTAGCAACGCACGAGTTGCATTGAAGGCGACTTTCTTCCATGTAGGAAGTTGTTGGTACCACTCGAGGGCGCCAGTGGGCAATTGTTGGGTCATAATTAAATCTCCTCTGTGTCTGCTTGTGATTGGAGAAACCAGGCGACGACGCCTGGGTCGCCGGCGGCGATGCAGCCTTCGTCTGGATCGTCTTTGTGCGCTTCGGTAAACTTGCGCCAATTGACGGCGCGCGACATTCTTGGTTGTGTTGGGTCATCGCGGATGAGCTTTGCCCAGACAACGTCGTAAATTGCATTGAGCTGCTCGACTGTTGCGGCGCTGTCTTGCTGGAGCAAAGCTTTCACTTCGTTATCACCGCAATCTAGAGCTGTGACAAGTAACAGAAGTTCGGCTCGTGCGAGATCTAGCTTGCGGTTGAGTAGATGAAGTGATGACTCGTTGAGTAGCGCTCGGGCGAATTCCGCCTCGCGTTTTAGGCGCTCGATGATTGTTTGATTGGAATCTCGTGTAAGGTCCATTATTACCTCCTATCTTTCGATTGTGAGAAGAGTAGTGAACGGCGAAAGTCAGCCATGTCACTGATCGGTTCGACTGGTTCAAAGTAGATTTTGCGATCCAAGTACTGGCGATAGAGTGCCAGGAGAAGATCATGTTGAGCGCCGAACTTACTTTGTTCGGGTGTCTCGGTGATGACGATTTCGCGCACGTCAATGAGCAGACATTGCTTGGCTTCGCCGTCGTTGGGATAAGGCTCGCCTTCAACTGCGGCAATGAAGATGGCATCTGGGCAGCCGTAGAGTCCGAGTACTGGTTGGTTGATCAATCTCTTCGGGCATTGATTGGAGGTGACCTTTCCCAGTGTCGTTTTGCGGGGATCGGCGAAGCGATCGTTTTTGGCGAGCCAGAATCTGAGACCGGTAAGCGTTGCTCCTTTTCCACCTGCTTCTTGTACCCACTCTTCCTTGATGCAGGTCTCGTGATCTTGCGCGGGTAACTCACAACGTCCGCCTACTAAGGTGAGACGGCCGTTGTGTTTCTTTGCTTGTTCGATGACATACACCCTGTATGGATTATCTTTGTGGTGGGCGATGATGGTGGAAGTCGGCACGGGAAATGGAATTAAAATTTTCTTGGCCATGGATTTGTCTCCGGTTAATACTTATCTGCGAACCTGATGCTCAGGTTGAATGCGGCCAGCTCGGCACAGTTAGGCAGGTCTCCGTAGGCGGACTACAGAGAGCTGTACGATTCCTCGCTGGCGCTTTCGAACCATATGGAAAGGACTTTTTTGTCCTGTGACTACTCGGCTTTGGACACGCCGTCAGGAATCCCGTGCTGCACTGTGTAGCCCTCATGGAAGTAGGACTCAACATCAGCGCCGTAATTCCGTTTGGCTATGAGCTTGAACGTGTGCAGTACGTCCTGAGCGCCGGGTCTGTTCTCCCTGATGATGCGGACTAGGGTCTTATTGATGGCTGTTAGATCGAGGTCCATCTTGTGGACAATTGCTCGAAGCACAGCATCCTTGTCCAAGGCGCTCATCTCCGGCTTAACAGCCTTCTTGTATTCACCGGCAATCCACGCCTTAGCGGTGTGGATATAGGGCGCGTCCATCTTTTCGGCGATGTCGTGCTCCTCAGCACTCTCATCCAGTCCTTCCGGATAAGTCCACTTACCTTCCATCACCCGAATTGGGTTGCCGAAAGCAAGAGTGGCTAACTCACCCTTCTCACTGAGACAAGACTCAAGCGTAAGTTTGAGACCAAGAAGGTCACCCTCTTCCAGAATGTCTTCGTTGCCGAAGAGATAGCTGTAGGCGTCAGACAACTGTTCATCCATCCCTGCCCAGAAGGGACCGGTGATACGTCTGCCTGTTTGCATTTGGATCTCGTGGTGCTCTTTGTGACCCCATTCGTGATAGATGACATCATAAGTCACCAACAAATGGCGACCTTTCGCCACAACATTTCTCACCCGGATGCCAAAACCAATTACCCGCGCAGATGGGTAATAAGCAGCATTGTCAGTGATTCGCTGACCAAGCAATTTCTCCAATCCGACATAGGCTTTGGCCATGATGTCGCTTGGTTTGCTGCCAGTGCGCTCATGACGTTCGATGCACCTATTGATACCAATAAATGCTATCACCGCCGCCTGTTGAACAGAACCAAGCTCATATACGAAGCCCGAACCATTCTCGTCGGCAAGAAGAATCGTGTTGGCATTACCGCGATCTTGCGGATCGAGATAGACCTCAACTTTAGCATTGGCTAGCATGCGCCTGCCAGTTTTTTGATCTACGCGCAAAGTGCCGGGATCAATGTCGATTACTCTCAACTGTTTGGCAGCTTCCTCGATAGAACCTGTATTAGGCTCGATAACAAACGCTTTTGCAGCCAAGTCGCAGTTCAAGTCACGACCGTACACAACGTTGCCGCGGTGATTGATAATCGTCTCTACCGGCATAGGCAGAGCGGTGTCACCAGGAGCAACCAAACGCAAATATATGCGTTGGACGGGCTTGAGCATTTTTCCATTTGGCGGCCGATTATATTGCTCTATATAACCACCCTCGTCCTCTGCCAGCTCGCAGTGAACATTAGGATCGGTGATCTTTAGAGCTTTACGAACGTCCTGCTCTGCTTTCTCGATAGCCTGCTCCTTGCTGAGAGCAAGTTTCGCTTTCGTATCCACAGGCAATGCCTCTGTGGTATTGACGATGCGCCAGACAGACCAACTGCCATCATGGTTGGGAATTGCGCCCAGCGTGATTTTGCCGGCATGGACGACTCTACCGTCGTGGACTTGTTGAGCTGATATGCTCGTCCCCAGATTTCCCTCTTCCTCGATATCACCGAGATAGAGCATTGTTGTAATGGCACCTTCTCGATCAAGTTCGAGCAGGTCGCGGATTTCTGGATTGTTTAGCACAAGGTCCAGGAGTTGCTCAGACGATTCTGCTTCATAACGGAAGCCATCGTGATTGACTACTTCTCCTACACGACCATCCGGTGCGTAGAGGATATCCGTGCCCGGATATTTCGCCTTGTAGGCCTCTGCCTTTTCTTTCGTCGCATCGGGTGGGGAGACATATGTTGTTGGACGTACCTTACCGATGAATACTCTGCGGCGACGTCTTGGTTGTTGATTCTTGGCCATGGTTAATACCTCTGTGTTATGACTTTTGGATGACGAAAATTGCAATAGAAAACGAGACACCCAAGAGCGTGATCTCTCAGGTGTCTTACGTATGAGCGCAGACTTCTAGTTCCGTGCGCTATTGATGATTGGTGTGGACTCTATCGTGGACTTAACGCTTGCCATTGCGTCTGCGATTGCGTTGCCAGGGGCGCGGCTTGAGCTGCTTAACATTGAGTTTCGGCGGCTTAAGATGCGGCGATACAAAGCTTAGAAAATCGGCGAAAGCCTCATTGTGTGCGCCAGGTTCACTCTGGTACTCGCGGTTCCAGTGTGGCAGTTCTAGCTGCGATCGAAAGGGTTCTGCTGGTGGCGAAGCCATTTCCGCAAGCTTGTCGTACAGCGTCTTCTTTTCAGTTAACCGCATCAGTTTTCTGATGGCAGCACCTGCGATACGCTCATCGCTATCAGCTATTGCTTTGGCAATACCGTATGCGACATCAGCGGCTCGCGCTTCCTTACCACCAGTATCCCCCATGGCGATTTGCATGATCGGTTTCATCAGAGCACTCCATGAGACCACATCCGTACATTGCTCCTTGCAGAGCTTCACGAGCGCCTCAATTTCAGTGCGCAACTGGTCGCACTTAGTCACATGCTGCAAAACGCCGTGCTGCGGATCAGCAAGGCACCATTCACTGTATTGGCAAAACAAGCTGAACGGCTCAGTGTGACGGTAGAGTCTGTCAGTTGCGACATAGCTACCGTCTTCCAAATCTTCTGCCATTGCCAACAATGCGTGTCTGGCAGTTTCATTCATTTTCATAAAAGTGTTCTCCTCATAGATCTTTGGTAGTCAAATCAGGCACTAAATCCCGTGGCACCACAATTCAGGCAGATGTGATCTCTAGCAATTGAGCCAAGATTTGCAATCCACCTGTGGTAGCAAGCTCTGAATTCGTGTTGCGCAGTACGACAATACCCAACCGTTTGGAAATGCTGAAGGCACACAGCGATGAGAAACCATAAGTTCCCCCGTTGTGCCACACAATGTCGGTACCCGCTTTCTGACTGATGTGCCAACCTAAAGCGACTTGTCCATTTGGTATCGAATACCGCGTCGACAAAGCAAGTTCAACCGCCCGTTGCAGAGGCATTTCATCGATCAGTCCCAAATGCGCTTCAACAAACTGAAGCAGATCGTTAACACTTGACCGTAGAGCGCCGGCTCCGGCAAGCGCTGGACAATCCCATGCGCAAGTTGGCGTACCATCTAATGCATATCCCTGGACCAGACCATCCACCTTACTTCCCGTGCTGTACAAATGCAGCGGCTTCAAAATACGTTTGCGAACCGCCGAATCATAGGTTGTATCGAGGACCCTGCGGGAGAGCAAGTGTCCCAAAAGTCCAACACCGAGATTCGAATATTCATATGTACCGGCGTTTCTTACCTTCAGTCCCGATATCAGTTTGTAGAGCCTGCTTGAACCGTAGTTTGCATACGGATTCCTAGGATCATCAGCTTTAAGGTTGTCCGGCATTCTTGGCAGACCCGAGCGGTGCGTTGCTAACTCCAACAAGGTTAGCGCTGAGCCATCCTCATGAGTTGGTGGCGCAACACTTTTTGGAAGCAAGGCATCGATCGGGTCGTGCAGACTCAATTCACTCTTCTGAGCCAAATCGGCAAGCAAAAGCGTCGTAAAGACTTTAGTAATCGAGCCAATCTCGAATACAGAGTCTTCGCTTACAGCGCCACAGGTATATATTGAACGTCCCAGTGCACTTGTGACACCGACAACTGTGCCAACGGCTGAATGCTCAGAGGAGAAAATGCTTTGGATCGCTTTCTCGACTTCTCTCAAAGCCTCCTCTTCGAGAATCAATTCATTGGCGCGCTGTTCAATTTGTTCTCTTATCTCAGCGGGGAGTTTTTTCAAGTATTCATCAAGAGTGGTCATTCAAGTTCTCCTTTGTTCCGGTCAACTGAGTAATCTCCGGAGAGATATCGAAATCCACCTTGATGGGCAGACAGTAGCTCTTCAGAATCTTCTTTTCTGGAATGCTGACTGTAGTTATGCCGATTTCGATAAGACGCTCATTGTCGTGCTCGGTGTCAACGACATTTACAAT
>JAKFVJ010000467.1 GCA_021732245.1 Candidatus Obscuribacterales bacterium
TAGCAGTAGGAATAGCCTCGTTAGATGACATGCCATTGTTTACATGATCATTTGGGTGGACGAGTTTTCTGTCGCCGCGCTCTCCGCCAAGAATTTCAATTGCGCGATTGGCAATTACTTCGTTGGCATTCATATTTGTCGATGTGCCCGAGCCTGTTTGATAAATGTCTACTACAAACTGATTGTCGAATTTTCCTTCGGCAACTTCCATAGCAGCTTTTTTTACTGCGTCGGCAACTTTCTTTTCGAGTTCGCCGTATTCTTCATTTACTTCTGCTGCACAATATTTGATAAGTGCTAATGCTTTGATGAAAGAACGGGAAAAGCGCAAATCACTAATTGGGAAATTTAGGACCGCGCGTTGTGTGCTGGCACCATAATAAACATCGGCTGGAACCTCCATGGTTCCCATCGAATCACGCTCAATACGGGTATGTTCCTTCACGGGCATATTTGACCTCTTAGCAGGTTGGGTGGCACTTGAAGCCATCATTATACTTTGAAGCAAAGGGCGCATACAATGCGCCCCTACTAAGCTCCAGCAATGCGCCCCTACTAAGCTCCAGCAATGCGCCCCTACTAAGCTCCAGCAATACCATGCGATGCTCACACAATGCGTCTGGCGAAGTGTTCGGCGTGCTAACTCGGATCGCCTTTACAAGTGTCCCGTAGGGGCGCGTTGCATGCGCCCTGACCATATAGCAACCTGGTTGTAAGGCGCTTGTACTTTGGCATGCAGGACCCCAGGCAGGCTAGAATTAAAGCAACAGGAAGGAGCATATAAATGAATACGCTTAAGACAATATTGTTGATGGGTGTCCTAACCGCTCTTATTGTTTTTGTCGGCGGTGTTATTGGCGGCGAAAGAGGACTCTACATAGCTTTTGCTTTTGCTGTTTTGACCAATGTCGGTAGCTATTGGTTTTCCGACACTATTGCTCTTAAAATGTCCGGCGCGCAACCGGTAACGCGCGAAGAAGCACCGGAACTCTACGAGATTGTTGAAGACTTAGCTCAAAGAGCGCAAATCCCCGTGCCGCGCATTTATGCGATTCCGACTGATTCACCAAATGCCTTTGCTACAGGGCGCGATCCGCAACACGCAGCAATTGCAGTTACTGAGGGCATCATGCGCATTATGAATAAGCGCGAGTTGTCCGCAGTTCTTGCACACGAGTTGGGACATGTGCGTAATAGAGACGTGTTGATCACGACAATGGCAGCAGTGCTTGCATCTGTTGTTACGATGATTGCTCACTTTGGTTATTACCTTGGCGGCAACAGAGATAGAAATGGCGGCGGCAACCCGTTATTTTCTTTGCTCTTGGTCATACTTGCGCCGATTGCAGCCACACTTATCAATTTAGCGATATCGCGCGCGCGTGAATATCAAGCCGACAAAACAGGCGCCGAGATTACACAAGATCCCGAAGCGCTTGCAAATGCGCTGGCTAAACTGGATAAAGGCAGTCAGCAAATTCCTTTCACCAACGTCAATCCGGCGCTGTCATCACTCTATATAGTGAAGCCTAATCCCGATAATTGGTTTATCAATTTATATTCGACGCATCCGCCAATTATGGAGCGCATCAAACGTTTGGAAGAAATGGAAAAGAGTTAGACGAGACCTTGTCTCAAAGCCTTCACTGCCGCCTGCGTGCGATCGTGAACTGCTAGTTTTTCCATAATGTGACGCACGTGAGTTTTTACCGTTTCTACACTTAAGGTTAAGCGCTCGGCAATTTCTTGATTGCTTAAACCCGCCACAATTAAGGAAAGCACGCTTATTTCTCTTTGCGAAAGCGGCGAATGGTCTGACTTCTCGGCTTCTTGCGAATTAGCCATTTGCGAGCCGCCTGTCGCACAGGCTCTCAAAACACGATTGGCGATAGCCGGATCCAACCAAGCAGCGCCATCAACAACAGCTCTAATTGCAATTGCCAGACGGTGGCTGGAGACTTCCTTAACGCAATAACCATCGGCGCCGGCAGAAAGGGCAGCAAAAATATCTCGGTCGGTATCGTGCGAAGTCAGCATAATAATGCCCGTGTCCGGCACTTCACTTTTAATGCGCCTGGTTGCCTCAATGCCATCCATTAAAGGCAGTCCTATATCCATAAGGACGATTTTGGGTTTCTTGTCCAGTACTTCCTGAATGGCTTGTCTGCCGTTGCAGGCTTCACCCACAACAACAAAGCCATCAAGCTGCTCAAGTGTAAGCCGTAAGCCCACACGAGTTATCTCGTGGTCTTCGGCAATCACAATGCTAATTGTTTCTGCAGTCACTGACACAACCCAGATAGCCCCTTTAACTATGTTATCAGCTACAGATACCCTAACTATCTGCGCAATTCACTGTATTACTTATACCCAACTATAGGTTTTAATGGGACTTGCTTAAAGCAAACTGTTTGCTGCCGGACTTACTTATTCGGCTCAAATAATATGGGGCGGTGCGAATAATGGTCTCATCAAAGGGTGTTTGCTTGAGTCCCAATTCCTTAATAGCCTTGTCAGAACTGAAGAATATGCGTCTTTGCGAAAGCCAGGCAATTTGACGGGTCAGAGGCGGGCGTTTGCCCAAAAGCGGAAATATGAATTCGCAAATGTTACCGAGTGCTTCAAGAATGAAGCCTGGAATGATTACTGTTGGCGGCTTGGTCTTAAGCACACTGCAGAAAACGCCTGCTGCTTGAAGATAGGTTAAATTAGCGCTGCCGATCACGTAGTTTTCGCCGGGACGGCCAGCTGTCATTGCCTTTATGTGGGCATCGACTACATCAAGTATGTCTGAGAAAGTAACACCGCCGGCGGGACAGCCGAACATGTTGCCTTTGGCTATGGCTGCAAAAATTGTGTGGTGATGAACGTGAGTGTCGCCTTCGCCAAAAATAATACCGGGACTGAGGATTACGGCAGGCAGTCCCATTTTGCAGTACTTCATAACTTCCATTTCTGCGTCATGCTTGCTGTCGCAGTAATTGAGTCCCAGTCCTGCAAGATTGTAGGGTGTGTTTTCGTCGGCAACTTCGCCGGGTTTGGGAATACCCATGCCGGCAATTGAGCCTGTATGGATGACACGTTTTACGCCATGCTTAAGAGCCGCTTCCATAACATAACGCGTGCCCAAGACATTTATTTCGTACTGGCGTGGTTTGTCTACTTTTCTATAAGAGATAAAACCGGCCATGTGAATAACAACTTCATTGCCTTTTATTGCTTCTGAGACCTTTTCCTGGTCTGTTATGTCGCCTGCGATGTGATTGAATTCGGCTGCGCGAATTCCTTCAAAGACAGGTTGCGTCCGTCCAAAAGTCGTCACTTCATGTCCACCACGAATGAGGCGTGGCACAAGTTGTGATCCAATAAAACCTGAAGCACCGGTGATGAAGATTTTCACGAACTGTCTCCTATACTAAAGCAAGCTTTTCTTTGTAGGTGTTTAAACCGGCTTTGATGTGGCGGGGCTCTATGCCGAGTTTTATAGAAAGATCATTAGTCGCACAGACGTTGTTGTTTTTGGAAATGCGTACTTGATCGCGGCTTATCAGCGGCACGCGTGACGTTGCTTCCATGCAGGTGGCAAGCAGCACAGCCACAGGCGTCGGCAAACCAACAAGAGGTTTCTTTATGGAAAGAGTCTCCATCAGCATTTCCACAAACTGTTTCATGGAAATTACGCTGGCACCGCCCAACTCGTATGTCTGGTTGACTAAGTCATCTCTTTTGATAACGGCAAGCAAGGCATCAATAAGATCGCCGATAAATATTGGCTGAATCAAATTGGCGCCGCCATTAATTAGTGGTACAACAGGTTTTGTTTCAATAGCTTCTATGAGGCGAGCAACCAGCTTGCTGTCTCTGTTTCCGACCTGACGTCCAAAGATAAGAGACGGGCGTAAGATGACATAACTAAGTCCGCTTGTGCGCAGCAATTCTTCCGCTTGAAACTTTGTTGAGTGATAGTTGCTTTCAGCTTGAGATGATGAACCAAGCGCTGTTACCATCACGACCTTTTTGATTTGGTTTTGTTGGCACAGCTTAACTAATTGCTTTGTCTGGTTGACATGCAAATTTTGCATCGTCTGTCCTTTGGGCGGTGCAATGCTGCCTATTAGATGAACTGCTATTTCCGCACCGGCAAAAGCTGAATTTAATTCGGCAGAGTCATTTTCCAAGTCGGCTACATAGACTTTTGCATTGAGCGACTTGAGAAACTCAATATCCTTTTCTCGTGCGCCCTTGTGCACAAGACAGCGTACGTCGAAACCATTTTCGCAAAGCGCTGCCACAAGATGCGAGCCGACATATCCGGTTGCGCCGTCAACAACAATTGGTCCTTTCACTTTTAGCACTCCTTGCACTTGCCGCTTATGCGCTTGATGATGTTTTTGATTAAGGTAACTTCGCCTACTTCATTGCCTTGAGCCGAGTGTCCCAGCCACTGCAAAAGATAACCGCCGATAAGAAGCCCAACGCCAAGACCAATGTCGCCTGTTATTAGCACGTACAATCCGTAGAACGCCATCGGCACGCCAAAGATGTGCAGAATTGCATTTACTGGATGTTTGTGGCGTTGAATATAGTCAATGACAAAGACTTGAACAGGATTCGCTGAAGTTTGCATTTCCTATCCCGCCTTTTTTGCGCCGAAATCAGCAAGTGTCAATTTCATCGCCTCTGAAAATGGAACGCGGTTTGTGTAGTTAAGCTCACGTTCAGCTTTGCTGATATCAAATCCTTGATTGACGCCTGCCAATCTAAAAGCAGCTCGTGAATAACGAGAAAGTCCTTTGCGTGCCGAAAGAGGCAAGAATGGTGCAATTGTTGAAACAACTTCGCATGCAGTGCGTGCAACAGCTGACGGTATCACTCGAGTGACACGGGGCAATTGAAGACCGTCGGCAATTGCATCAAAGAGTTGTTTCTTGCTTACTCTTTCGCCATCGGTTAGGTTGTAAACTTGCCCGAAGCTTTGCTTATTCAATATCGCCAGTTCTATTGCTTGACTGAGATTGCCTACGTAAATAACATTTGTTTCTTTCTGCCCGCCGTCTATCAGCATTGCTTTGCCTTGGGCAATGGAATTTATCAGGCGCGGCATCCAAGCCTTTTCTTTTGGACCATAAATGAAACCTGGACGTAATACGGTGACATTGATAGTGCCGTTTTGCGATGTGACAAGTTTTTCCGCATCGACTTTCGAATCGGCGTAAGCTTCACCGCAGTATTTGAGTTCTGCTTTTTCAGACAACCCATATTGGTCGCCTTGTCCTGTTATGACCGACAAGCTGCTTATATGAATCAACTGTTTGACGCCTGCTTCTTTAGCAGCGGCAAGAATATTGCCTGTTCCTTCTACATTTACTTTATAGATGTCTGCTCGTTTGCCCAACGGATCAACAAACCCTGCTGCATGAACTACAACGTCGACATCTTTCATGCAGTTGACTAGCTGAGCCTTGTCGTCAAGATCTGCTTGCACAATTGTCAATTGACCATTGGTGCCGATGCTCTTCAAATCAGCGACATTTCTCGAACTTCTTGTCAGGGCCCTAACCGTGAAACCTTTGCTAATCAAGTGTTTGACTGCGTTAAAACCTACCAGACCTGTGGCTCCGGTTACCAAAACGGTTGTTTTGTCCATTGTTAGGGCTAGCTCCTGTCAGCGTTATTCCTAATCGTCTGCCATGGCTAGTGTAGCAAGAGATTTGCTGAAATCGGTACTGCAACTTAACAACGGAATCTTAACTTGTGCCTCTGGAGCTCCTTCGGCAACACGCTGCTGTCTCAATTTTAGGTATGTACCGGGCGGCACTATGTTGAGAACCGGGGTTCCCAGTCGCTTGCTCTGTCTCTTGTCCTGGTATTCGAGATTTTGCGCTTGCAACGAGTGATCAAATACACGGACAAACTCATTGCGTACAGGTTCTGGAAGATCACTCTTCAATTCTGCGTAAAGGGTGTAATAAGGTGGTTTATCAAGTTCAACAGCAGCGGTGAAGTGTTGAATTTGTTTCAATTGCAATTGATTGACTGCATATGACAAGGCAATCTTCACTTGTTCTTCCGTCAGCTTCTCACCTGTGATGGAGCTTACGCCCATGCCTTTGCGAATGAATTGAATGACAGGAGTGCGGTTGTAGAAGCCGACAACTTCGATAACATCATTGATGTTGTATCTGTAAATACCGGATGATGTCGTGAAGTAAATGTAGTAACGTCCGTGCAACTCCAGCTGATCAGCTGTGAGGAATTTTGGTTGTCCGGCTTCCATTGTCAGCTCGGGCACAAATTCGAAGAAGTGCGACGTGAGTGCCAAGACTCCGCCGGCACCGTCGTTGTGTATTGGAATTGAGCCGCGGCCTTCAGAAGCCATATAGCCGAAATCTCTAATTGCCACGTTGCCATAGTATTCAGGCAATTGGTCTAGGTAGAAGGACATTGGTCCGCCCTTCCAGCAAGACAGCATTTCCATATTCGGCCAAACAGTGCTCGGTAAAAGCTTGCCATGCTTGTCCAAGAGAGCACTTAATTGACGAGCTCTTTCTTTGTTCATTGTGATATGCGGAGCAAGCGCGTCGGCCAAATGAGCCGGCGGACGATATGACTCGCGCACAGTGCCACTGTAAATGTCGGATATCAAATCGCCGGCATGTTCTTGCAATTGGTCGGCAAGCAAAATCATGCTTGATGGATTGCAGGCAAGAAGTGCTGTTACATCTTTGGCTAGCGCAATGCGCAGCATCAAGTAGTACTTCAAATCGATGTCTTTAATCTTGCACATTTCGTATGGCAAGGTCATGAACTGACGGATTATCGATGGCTGACGGCGATTGAGAACACCTGATACGGCGCCGTAAGGAACCCCTGAAGCGACTTTGCCTTCTTCATCGTTGCTCGTTAGGATCAAGTAGCTGCCTGTTGCGACATTTGGAAAATCTTTCGCTAGGTGGTAATTGTGCAACTGAAAAGCATGGATGTAATCCTGCATGTGCGTTTCAGTGATAGGAATGAATTTTGGTTTTGAGGTGGTACCACTTGTGGTGGCGAACATGAATGGATCTTCAACAGTCAGCTGTCGTTTGTGACCATTCATTGCTGCTTCAATGAATGGTGCTAGATCTTCGTATTCGTTGGCCGGCACGAGACGTTGAAAATCTTCAATGCTGTTGATTTTGTCGAACTGGTGCTTGCGTCCGTAAATTGACTCTTGATTTTGTCTGATAATTTTCAGCAGTTTAGCCTCTTGCGTCCGGCGAGGATGCTCTGCACCGGTTACAAAAGGTCTGACGTGATTTATAGATCTAAGCAGTTGACCCACTGCTACTAACGAACTGCGAAGTACCAACTTATAACCTCTACTTGGGGAGCGACACTTTATCGGTCGCGTGAGCATCTGGCATCTGTTTCCGGGTAAGACCTGATATTCGATTTTGCAATATATTAAGGCCTAAGCCATCTGCTAACTTTATATTGCCCTTTCCGCGTAAGGACACTGTTAAGTTTTCACGAGATATGTCTTGTTGTAACAGCCAACTGTTATTAGACCCCTCGTAGTTTTTACACGGTGGCTCAATTGCAGCAAATATTCTACCAGCCGCAGTTAATATTGCACTTTCGCCAACTTGCGCGCCCATATGCACGCCGAGTCCTGAATGCCTGGCCAGTTGCGCCATTTGCTGAGCCAACAGCAGACCACCGACCTTTGAGATACGAATATTGAAGGCACCGCAGGCCTTTTTCGCAATCAATTCTTTGGCATCGGCGAGCGTACATAAACTTTCGTCGACAACTATCTCTTGCTTTACATTGGCGACGATTTTGGACAGCCCGTCGATATCTTCAGCTTTTATCGGCTGTTCAATTGATGCCACATTGAACGCCTCAAATTTATCAGCTGCGGCAAGAGTTTGCTCCACATCCCAGGCACAATTTGCATCTACGCGAATAATGGCGTCTTCACCCATTATTTGCCGCACTGTTTTCAATTTCGCCAAATCGTCTTCGAGAGTGCCGCCGACTTTCAACTTGACTGTCTTAAATCCCCAAAGCTTGTAAAACCAAAGAAGCGCCACCATTATTTTCTTGTTGCCGAACGGAATTACTGAACCGTACTGCACGCTTTCTTGCTGAATTTCGCCCAGTTCCAATGCAACAGGTGTTTTAAATGATTTGCCGAAGGCATCCAACAGTGCCAGCTCTACAGCACAAAAAGCCGCTCCTGAACGACGTTGTTCTAAGCCTTCTTCTATAGCCAGATCGTGAATGAGTTGCTTGACGCCATGAAAATCGCCTACTTCTTGCCCGCGTAGTTTTGCGGCGAAAGTACTCACATCTGCTAATGCACCGTCGATTGTTTCGCCTGTTACATATTCGCGAGGAATGCCTTCGCCAAAACCAACACTGCCGTCTTCAAGTTCTACGCGCACGATAAGGTTGTCGGAATACGCTCTTGAGGCAATGCTGTGTCCGAACGAAAACCGAAACGGCAAGCGAATGACAAATGCGTCGACTCTTTGTATTTTCATGAATGTTGGTTGATCCAGTTAATTAGTAAATCGAGGTATTCATCAGCTTTTGCGTCGAAATCAAGACTGTGCGCCATCCAAGAAAAATTCTTGTAGGTCTTGTCTGCCGATGACGCCTGTGAAAACCACTTTTCGATAGCTGCCGTGTCGACGATGTCATCGCGTCCTGCTTGCATGACAAGCAAGGGCAGACTTATTTTACTAGCTTGTCTTTTAGCCGTCTCCGTCAGGAAAA
This sequence comes from Candidatus Obscuribacterales bacterium, assembly GCA_021732245.1. Classification (GTDB taxonomy): domain Bacteria; phylum Cyanobacteriota; class Vampirovibrionia; order Obscuribacterales; family Obscuribacteraceae; genus SBAT01. The sequence goes on from JAKFVJ010000467.1 coordinate 8,767, forward strand.
ATGTCTGCGCAAAAAAGGCTGCGGTTGCTTCCGTCAAACGATTAGGATCAGAGACGATGTAGTCGAGATATGGTTTGTTGTCCGTGAGCATTTCCGGTGTGAGCGGAATGGCAATGGGCGATTTGATGCCTAAGATCCATTCAAAAGCGACCTTTATCTTTTGCGGAAAAGTCAGATCAGCTTTTGTCACCAGGGCTGGTGACGTCAAAATAAGTCCGCGGATATTGGGTAATTCGATTTTTCCTTGTTGCCACTGACTAATGAGAACAGCCGCCGGCTTAGCTCCCCAGCAGTTGCCGACAAGAAATAGTGGCCCATCTTCTTTGGATGCGATATAGAGCATTTCCTGAACGTCGGAAAGCAGCTGCTTATTGCTGGTGAAGTGCCCCCTGTTCTCTTTGTTGAGCCCTGAGCCGCGCCTGTCCGGGGCATAAATCGTCATCCCCTGGTCGTTGAGAATATTGGCGGTCGGCTCCAGCCACTCGCTGTGCCCTTCTATTCCATGCAGTTGAACCAAAACCGGTCTGCCCGGTCGTCCTGCCCAATATCTGTAAGAAAGGGGCGTGCCGTCAGTTGCCTGATAGCTGGAAATGGTTACTTTATTTGTCTTTTCCATCGTCTGAGGAATGCCTTTCGGGCGGCGGAGTCTTTCTGCGACTAAGATGACTATACCCGCTCAAATTGCTGAAAATCCCACTGAAATGGGCTCTTGGCAACCATTTCTAACGTCAGTTTGAGTCGTGTTTCATACTCAGACCCAACACTATGAAATAATGTAGCCAGCGGCTACCAAAGGCGTCAATCGTTTATGAGCAGAAATTTGCGATATATCGGCTACCTACTAGTAATTCTCGCGACCGTCGGCTGGACGACTCTAATTCCTGCCTGCGCAGCGGCTGATGTCGACTCGCAAAACGGCTCATGGTCCGCAGTCAAACAAATGGCAGCTAAGCAATATACAAGCGATGCCGACAAAGACGGCAAGCCATTCATTGATCACATGGTCAAGGCAGCCGATGACCTGAATGACTACTCGTTTCTCTATGAAATGAACGTGTTTAAGAAGAATCGGGTAATAAGCCAGCGTGGCAACTTGAATTATAAAAAACCTCGCAAAATGCGTATTGAAGTGACCGACGGAGCCAATGACGGATCTGTCGCTGTAATGACACAGCCAGGCAAAGTCAAAGGACACTTGGGCGGTGTCTTGTCCATCTTTTCCGGTACAGTCTCCGATCGCTCAAGCTACTTGCTGAGCATCAATGGCTGGCCGATGGTGGATTCGGATTTTCTCTCATTGGCTCAAGCTCTGAAGAATTACGTTTATAACGACGGAAAAATTAGCAAAGTCACCTCTGACCCCGTTGAGTGGCAAGATGGAAAAAAATATTTCGTTGTTGAACTCTACGAGACTTCGCCGAAGAGACTTTGGAAGCGAATTGCTGTTGACCCAGGGAACTTATTACCCTGTTATTGGGTCGATTACCAGGAAGGACAACTTTGGACCTATTCCCTCTGGAAAAATGTCCGACTCAATCCTGGAATAGCTGACAGCGTGTTTAAGCTATAATCTACAAATTGCTGCTGAGGAAACAATGCACTTTCATCTATCAACTGTAATAACCCTTGTTCTCGTCCTAATCGGCATTTGTGCCGCAACACCAGTCCTCTACAGAGGATTTTCCAGACGCGGAAAAGGAAAAATCTACGAGCACAACTATATTATTCAACGTGCTCCTCAAATGGCTTCATTGTTGACGGTACTCATTATCATTCCTGCGCATCTTTGCCGTGACGGAGTTTTGAATTGGGATATCGCACCGCTTTTGACTCAAGCTGCCTTTTTGCCTGAAGCTGCCCAGGATGCTATTTCTTGGCTCGGCGTGGCAATTTTCGTCAGCGGCTTGATATTCATGATCGGCGGTTGGTACTCGTTGGGTGAGTCATTCTCGACAGATGCTGAGGTTCTCCACAATCAGACTATTCGTAAGGACGGTCTATTGGGAGTGGTGATGCACCCGGCTTATTCCGGCATTATTCAGTCTTTGCTCGGTACATCTATCGCTTGCTTGAGCTTGCCGGCAGTTTTGTTAACCGTTTGTTTAGTTGCTCCACTTTGGCTTAACAGAGCCAAATATGAAGAACAGCTCCTAATTAAGACGTTTGGTGAACAGTACAAACAGTATGCTGAAGAATTAAAGTGGCGCCGGCTGGTGCCCGTCTTTATCCCACTGGGCGTGTAATTCGAGACTTTTGAAAACTTATCTAATTTCGGGCACAAATTGACTTTTCAAGCGTCGATTTGCTATACATAACATTTCAAGAGTCGCTTGAAGTATGCTGAATAAAAGTGCTTCGAGCTGAGCAAAGCGGTGTTATTTTTTGCGCGGTAAACATAC
>JAKFVJ010000323.1 GCA_021732245.1 Candidatus Obscuribacterales bacterium
AGACAATCAAATTTGGTGTCATCTGTCTTTGCAAAGTCACGGCCGGCAATAAGTCAAAGACTCCGGGCTGACCGGTCTGCCACAATTCGCGCATTTGGTATTGAGGCTGCAGTGTGTACTTACCAAAATTGATGTTGTATTGAACACCTGGACCTATCGAATGAGTATTTGAGTTCAATACGGAATTGCTAATAAGCGAATCACGCAGGAAAAAGTAGTTGACGAAGAATTGTAGATTTGATGTCGGTGCCCAACCAGCTGTAAGGTTAGGGTTGATACGGTTGACGTTATCGAAAGAGTCGACTTGACTCAACATCCTCAACACTTGTAGCTGATCAGATGGATCCATATCAGCAAACAGAGTGCCTGGAGGAATTTCCTGCTGCAAAATTGTCTTCTTCGGAGGAAATTGAAAGGGATTGGTCTCTATACGAAATGTCGACTCCGTACTAGAAGAAAAATAAAATTGAGACGGTAACTTCTGGAAAAGTCGAAGTTGCATGTCGTGGGCAAATGGTGTTTGAGATTCTCCACCATGACCAGGAATTGGCACCAACTCAGTAGGCAGGACGGTTGTCTGTGCAGAAACAGAATGTCCACCAAACAAACAAAGAAATGTTGCTACCAAAAAAATGGTAGCCGTCCTTTCAATAATTATTGGTCGAGATAGCAATGCGCCCTCGTCGATATACACCCGATATACTTTGCGCCCGCGATCATAAGAATGGTCTCATGTCGATCGGGCATTTTCAAGACCTAATTACCGCAGAGCTAGTAAGGCGGCCATTGATTTCAACATGCGATTAACAGCCTGCTTGTCTTGCGGACTTTCCGAAGCAAGAAGCGAATCAAGTTGTGGTGCATTATCTAAAGCCGAAATTGGCGAATATGTCGCATCAAATATATGCACACCTTGGCGTCTGCCCAAGTGATGTACTTTGTCGCATTGTATCTTTTCACTGGGGTTCGCTTTGGCAAACTCTGATTGTTTTGCGCTTAATACCAACTGGTGCCCGAATGGTACCGTTAGCGATTCTTTGTTGTTCAAAACAACAGTGACATCACCTTTATGGTTATCGCCGAGATTGTAGATAGCAACATCATCACCAAACTGCACGATAAACGCGCAAGCTAAAGGTGCCAAACGAATTTCCGCCGGATGTGTTTGCACAGAAATCTTATTCTCAGAAGAGACAAGCACACTTCCTTGTCCCATGTGAATTTTGTCACCATCAATACGTGTTCTTTCCTGACTCAACTCGTCGGGAGTGTCGCCATAATAACCCATAGAGCCACCAGATCCATCACCAGCAGCCATAGTCGAATTGCCGCCATCAGCAGACGTAGTACCACTGCTTTGTCCGGCATTGCCTGCCAATGCCGTGCCGAGTGTACTTTCAACACTCTTTGCTATGTTTTTTGCGGCTTCCTTAGAATGGATATCGGTTCTTAAATTCCTATCCTTACCGGTTAAAAGATCATTCTTGCCGGACTCCTGTCTGCTTGAAAAAGATGGAGCCGGTCGTTCAATTGTCAAACGCTCGTTAATGCTATTTAGATACGCGTGCTCGACAACTGATCTGTTATCAATGCGATTAGTCAAAGTTGAATTGAGTATATTAACAGCCTGAGCTGGGGTGCCTATTCGGCTTTCGATGCTGGTGACAGGGTGACCTATTCTATGTGAAGCCACGCCAAAGCGACCGATGCGGTGGTGTATCGGCCGTCCGGTTATTGGATGCGTGCGAACTACTACAGGCGCAGCGTCGACCGGCACGCTAAACAACGGTACCAATATTATTAGAAGCAAGGAAATCTTGACTGAATTTGCAGTATTCATGCTTTCTATTTTCACCCCCATCCTTACTTTAGTCCATACATAAGCGTAGCTAATTTACGTGGAAACTTCGTGGATATAAGCCTATTTATCAACCGTTCACAACTTGCCGGTTCCCAGAAACAAATAAAGGCGGTCAGCATCGTCCATTGAAACAGCGGAATGTTCAGCAACGCATCCATACCCAAGTGCAATCCAACGGCAGATAACAGCACCCACGGGCGGAAACCAGACAAGCGAAAACATGGAAAATTCAATGGACAGTGTCATGTAGGTAAACAACTGACAGGTCCACAAATGGTCAAAAATATACGGCAACGGCCAATGAAATATCTCTGGAATTCTGGCGGCATAGTAGACTGCCGTTCCGTTATGCCAGGTAACGCCTTGCAACTTACTCCAAAATGTATGCCAGTAAAGTGCGGCTACCTGAAGTTGCATTAGATGTCTGGGACAAGCAGCAACCAGAGGTGAAAACGGCGGATTTCACTTAAGCTCCAATAGACGATCAACGAAAAGAAGTCTACCTGCACCAGAGACGGCTATTTACAGCGCAAACAAACGCAAGAGTTGATCATGTCCTGGACTCAATATTACATAACGATTAATGTACTTACCTAAGCACTGATGTCAGCCTTGAGCATTTTGTCCTGCTTGCACGGAAAGATTATTTGCGTAGGCTGCAGGATTGCTGGGATCATGATCTACATCACCATTGTTAGCGAACCAGGTACTGGCATCGAGAAGTTCGCTAGATGCTTGATACCAAATGCTTTTTGGGGTGCTATAACTGGGCCATCCTGTAGGATTAGCAGCAGCCAAATTAGCTAGATTTGTAAACATCGAGTAGGCTTCGTCAAGGTACCTGTCAGGCCGATTCCATTCATTCGCCTTGTCGCTGCCATTATTTTCTGCACACTGTATCAAGGTATTTGCTGCGCCTATAAAATATCCTTGTGCCTCAGACCAGATATTTTCCTTAGCATTTAGACTTGTTACGCAGTTTGCCGCAGAATTAAAAGCTCCACTGGCTAAAGCTGCCATGTCATTCCCACTGCCATCAAAGAATTGAGGGTCAGCTTCAGCAGCACTGAGGAATTCTTTTGCCTGATTCATATAAGCAGTAACCGCCTGACCTGAGTTCTTCTCCGGCAGGTCACTCCTTGCTATGGTGCCATAGACTTGCCCTGCATCATAATAAGCAGTTGCGGCATTCCAACGCTGGTCAGCTTGAGAGTATAGCTGCCCGGCATTCTGGTAAGCCTTTATCGCTTCATTATTGTGTCCGGCATTGCTGTAAAGTTGGGCAGTTTGTTGCACCGCTTGCGCCGCAAAACCCCAGGCACTCTCGGCATCCTTATCGTCACTTTTACTATGCAGCGTATTTGCCACCGTTTCAAAGCTCTGAGCCATTTTACTCCAAGCAGAAATAGCCTCAGCCGTGCCGGTATTGTTGACTACAACCTGCCATGCGCTATTGGCGTTTTGCAAATCTTGCTCTATTTCGCCCTTTCCGCTTGGATCTGAACCGGCAAGTTGCAAATAAATATTTGCCGCATTTGTAGCAGCAGTTATTGCATCTTGCTTGTCCCCCTTACCGACATAATTATTTGCCGCATTGTAGTAGGCCAGTGCTGCACTATGCAAATGACCAGCATTTTGATAAGCCTCGGCCGCATCCTGGTAGGTCTGCGCTGCTTCGGATGTGCCACCACTTGCAGCATATGCCGTTGCCGCACTGTTGAAAGCTGTCGCCGCGTTATTGTAAGCGGCCACTGCCTCATTGTGATGTCCCGCTGTTTGATCAGCCTGTGCTATATCTCTGTAGCAGCGTGCAGCGCTCCAGAACATTGGCGCGGCACCACGATTATCATTTACGGCAAGCCAATTTTTGCCTGCATTGTTAAAATCCTCGGCAGCTTTATTAGGATGATCGTTGCTTTGATATAAATTTGCCGCAAAGTTGAAAGCATTTGCTGCCTCATTATGATGACCGGCAAGGCTATAGTTTTGTCCAGCACCTTCGTAAGCCGCTGCCTGACCTAAAACATTTACAGCAGTACCATAGTTTGAAACCGCGCCCTCAAAGGCATTGGCCGCTTCGTTGTGATGCCCGGCTGCTGCGTAGGCCGCTCCGGCATTTTCATATGCTTGCCCTATGTTGTTGTACGCCTGAGCGGACGTGTCACCACCAAAAACCACATTGTCGTAATTCGACACCGCATTCTCGTAAGCAGCAGCTGCCTCATTGTGGTGTCCTGCCGCCATTAAGGCAGAGCCCTGATTGTTATAGGCTTGCGCAATATTGTCCCAGGCCTCTGTTGTTTTGTGTCCCTGCCAGATTATATGGCTATAGGCCTGTGACGCATCGTAATAAGCAGAAGCTGCTTCGTTGTGATGTCCGTCTTGCATAAAAGCAGCACCGGCATCATTGTAAGCAGCACCGGCATCATTGTAAGCAGCACCGGCTTCATTGTAATGACCGGCTGCTTCATAGGCTGCTGCAGCCCTTTCATAAGCCCCTCCAGACTCATGGTGATGACCGGCATTTGCGTAGTCCTGTGCTGCAGTCTCAAATGCAGCTGCCGCTTCGTTATGATGTCCAACTGCCATGTAAGCAGTCCCGGCATTTTCGTAAGCAGCCGCTGCTTCATTGTGATGGCCGGCTTGACTATATAGCTGCGCGGCATTCTCGTAAGCAGCCGCCGCCTCGTTGTTATGACCTGACTGGCTAAACTGCTGCCCGGCGTTATCATAATTTTGCGCGGATTGATTATGATGACCGGCTTGATTTAAGAGCTGCGCATATCCATCGTAAGTCTGTCCGAGTGCGTTATGATCGCTGGTCTGTTTAAGTTGCTGGATTGCATTCTCATATGCTTGCGTAGCTTCACTGGGGTGTCCTGCTTGACTGTAGTTGGAGCCTGCATCAGCGTAAGATTGACCAGCTTTGTCGTGATGATTGCCTTGCAGATAAGCACTTGCTGCCCCGGCATAAGCAGAAGCTATATCGTTGTATATTGTCGGAGTAGCCGGCATCCCTCCAGGTACACCAGGCAAATTGATCATATTGCTGAAGTTCTGTGCAGAATTTTCGAAGGCTTGCGCTGCTTGATTGGGATGGCCGGCAGCAGTTAAGGCCTGCCCAGCCATCAAATATGCTTGCCCAGCATTTCCATAGTCTGCCTGCGATTGGCTGGGTAAGCCATAATCATTTCCTTGTGCCTGCTGAATAGCGGCTTGAGCTACACTCTCCCAGGTTTGCGCCGCTTCTGTTCCATATTTTTGCGCGTTGGCCGTGTCGCCGGCCTTGTTATAGGACTCTGCTGCCTGCGTAAACGCACCTGCAGCTGCTGAACAACTTAGGTAGGTGGTGCCGGCTTCAACATAATTGGAAGCGGCATTTTCATAGGCTGAATGCGCCTTGTTCGGATGTCCTGCATTGGCATAAGCCTGCGCTGCACCATAATAGGCTGCTCCAATTCCATCAAGTGTAGTTCCATCTCCCGCACCAGAATTCATAACATTACTTAAAATGCCTGCTGCGTTTTCATAAGCACTTGCAGCCTTGTTGTAATGATGCGCCTCACTAAAACATTTTCCAGCATCACTATAGTACGTTGCTGCATCAAGTGGGTCTTGGTTGTTGTTTGCATTCGCACCCGCTTGCGCATAAGCTGTCGCCGCATTTTCGTAAGCTGCTTCTGCTTTGTTGTTATGTCCGGCATTGTCATAAGCCTGTGCTGCAGCAGCGTAGGCTTCAGCAATGTAAACGTGCGTGCCTGGCAGCCCACCAGAGGAATAATAGTTGTTCAAAAAGCTGGCACAATTTTCGTATGCTTGTGCAGCTTGATTGTAATGGTGCAAATTGTTGAATATTTGCGCAGCGTCGCTGAAATAGGTGGCCGCATTGGCAGTGTAATAGTTGCCACTCTCAGCCTGACCAGCATTATTGTAAGCTGTTGCTAGATTTTCATAGGCTTGATCTGATTTATCACCCAGTATATTTACCACCACAGAATAGTTGTTTGCTGCATTTACATAGGCTTGACCTGCCTGATTAGGATGACCGGCAGCAGTAAAGGCGACCCCTGCATTTTCATAAGCCTGCGCCAGATTGTTATAATCCTGAACTGATGAGGCGCCGCCAACATTTATCGCCCCACTAAAGTATAGCGCTGCACCCTCGTAGGCTTGCGCCGCTTCATTATGATGACCTGCAGCTGTGTAAGCCGCCCCGGCATTTGCGTAGGCTTGCGCTGCGTTATCGTAAGCTTGAGCCGAATTGTTATTTTCGAGATTAACCACTGCGCTGTAATTTAGAGCTGCATTGTTGTAGGCTTCAGCAGCCTCGTTGTTGTGATGCGCATCGCTAAAATTTATTGCCGCATTGTTGTACGCACTCCCTGCTTCATTGTAGTGATGAAGCCCACTCAATAATTGCCCCGCATTGTCATAGGCAGCCGCCGCCTCATTATGATGACCACCATTAGCCTCAGCAAGTCCTAAATTATTGTATTCGTGAGCCTCGTTTGCCGTGTCTTTAACATGAGCATAATCTGTTGCAGAGTTTTGAAAATCTTTTGCTGCGGAGTCATATACTTCATGATTCTCGTAAATATTACCGGCGCTATCCCATTCGTGTGCTGCCTGATGATAGTGTCCGCCGGCTTCCTCCTTTTGTGCCGTTTGTTCATCTTGATGTGCTTGTTCCTGCCAACTTGGACCAGAGCCGTGAGCTGATTCGTGATGCGTACCAGATCCCGTTGGATCCGGCACTCCTCCATGAGGTGTAAGCGGCGGTGCTATAGGTATCTTCGTTGTCTCGCTGCTTGCATGGGCTGCCACACCGCCCAATCTTTTGAGCATTTCTTCAGGAGTTTCAGACTGTATAGATGGCAGCTCTTGATAGACAACACTTCCTTTGCGATTGTCCTTGCCCTTCTTATTATTCTTCCTTGCCATAAAATCTTGCCTCTCGTAAAATCTCTATTCGTGTTATGTCATCTCGTGTCGTTACTAAGTGGACGGACACTGAGAAGCCAATTGCTTGGCTAATTTCTCCCGCTCAGTATCAGGTGGTGTTGTGCCGGCAAAGTAGTTTGCGGCGTCGGTAAGTTGAGACTTCGCTTCTGCCCAAGTTGAAGACGCTGCACTACCAGTTTCTAATCCGGCGGCGGACTTGAAAGCATTGTAGGCGTCCTGCAAATCTTTCTGACCATTTTGGGAATTACTTAGATCTTGCTCTTTGGCCGCTTCTATAAAATTACTACCGGCATCCTTCCAAGCCTTCGTTGCAGAGTCAAGTTCGTTAGCCTTGCCGTAATATGTTGCCGCATTTTCGTAAGCTTGCGCGGCATCCTTGTAGACATGATTCGTATTGAAATCAGAGCCGACGTGCCCATAACATTCTCCGGCGTCTCTAAATGCCCTTAGAGTCTCACTGCTATAATCCGGCAATTTCTCAAAAGACTGTCCTAAACTAGCATATGCTTCAGCTCTATCTTGCCACTGTTGAGCAGTAGGATCTGCGTCAATTTTGAAAGCTCTCAGATAATCATTTACCGAATGAGCAAACTGTTCACCTACCTTAGACAAGGGATCACCTAAACTCTGCATCGCTAGACCTAAACCATAATGTGCTTGAGCTAGACCAATTAATAGCTGACTTGAACTCTGCTCCGCACCGGAGACGGAATAAAATTGTTGTATAGCGTTATTGAAAGCTGTAACTGCCTCATTATGATGACCTAAACTTTGATAAGCTTGCCCTTGACCTGAATACGCAAGTCCCATTTCTGCAGACTCCTGGTTTGTTGGCTGGAGCACGTTATTGAAATTTGACATTGCGTTGTTAAACGCAGTCAAAGCTTCATTATGATGTCCTGCCCGAAGATAAGCCTCTCCCTGACTTGTGTATGCCTGTCCAATGTTTGCCCAAGCCTGGTCTTTAATATCACCGCCCTGAACGACTGCACTATAGGCTCCTGCCTCATTGCCGTAGGCTTGAGCGGCCTCATTGTAATGGCCGGCTTGACTGAAGGCTTGTCCTGCCTGACCGTAAGCCTCCGCAGCCTGATTGTGGTGACCTGCCCTGCTTAAAATTTGTGCTGCACTGTCAAACTCACCAGCTGCCGCATTTGGATGATTGTTGCTCAGATCGTTTTGTCCATTCATCATGTCAAACGCCGCCTGCGCTCCATTTTGATCACCGGCTTTGCTAAAAGCTTTTCCTGCGTCGTCGTAAGCATGTGCAGCATCACTGTGTTGACCTAGTGTGCCATAGAGATATCCTGCATTGTCGTATGCCTGTGCAGCTTCATTGTGATTGCCAACTTTGCTGAATTCAACACCACCCTCTTGATAGGATTTCGCAGCGAAAGTAGATAGTCCGGCCTCGCTATAAGCTTGACCTCCTTTTACAAACATTTGGGCCGCATTACTGTAATCATGCGCCGCGCGGAAATCGAGAGCGGCGTGATCAAAGCAGATACCCGCGTCTTTTTCTGCTCTGTGTGCTTCACTCTCATGTCCGTTGCTTGCTAAAGACTGCGCCAATTGAGAGCATGCTTCAGCTCTATCTTGCCATTGCTGCACGGTGGGCGCATTGTCACCCTCGAAGGCACTCTGGTAATTCTCAACCGCCAGTCCGAACTGTCTCTCACACCCGGATTCACCTACGTTCTGCATCGCCAACCCTAAACCATAGTGTGCCTGTGCTAAACCCATTAACAGCTGCGTGCTGGGATTATCCACTTCATTGGAGGCGTTGTGAAAGTCCGTCACTGCTGAATTAAAAGCGGCAATTGCATCATTTGGATGACCCAAGCTTTGATAAGCTCGTCCTTGACCAGTGTATGCCAGAGCTATATCAACTAATTGATCGGCTGTTGGTTGAGCAATATTGTTGAAATTTGTCAGCGCGTTATTAAAAGCAGTCAAAGCCTCATTATGATGGCCGGAGTCCAAATAAGCCTGTCCAGCTTGTTCGTATGCAACGCCTGACTGATCATGATGCCCGGCTGCCTCAAAGGCTGCTGCCGCATTGTTGTACTCTTGCGCCTCGCTTGCCTTGTCGCCAGCCTTTGTATAATCTGTAGCCGAATTTTGATAGTCCTTTGCTGCCGAATTATACACATCATGATTGTTATAAATGGCGCCGGCGGCATCCCAATCTTTTGCAGCTTGATGGTAGTGTCCGCCGCTTTCGGCAGTTTTTGCCGCTTGTTCGTCCTGATGCGCTTGCTCGTGCCAATCGGGGGTAGCACCCAGATGTCCTGACTCGTGATGAGCAGGCGGAGTCGTAACCGAATGCGCACCAGATCCTGTCGGGTCCGGCACTCCACCTCCATGTGGTGTCAGCGGCGGCGCTATTGGTATCCTCGTCGACTCACTGGTCGCATGTGCTGCCACACCACCCAGTCTCTTGAGCATCTCTTCAGGAGTTTCAGACTCAAGTGACGGCAACTCTTGATAGACAACGCTGCTCTTCGGGCTTGCCTTACCCTTCTTGTTATTTTTCCGAGACATAAAAACATACCTCTCCCAAAGGTCCCATTTTGCCTGCGCCTATTACAAAACCTAACCAACTCCTGTGAAAGTTTTGTGGAACATCAAGTTGGCGGGCACTCGGACGCCACTTGACCGGCAGCGCCAGTCTGAATTTAACGTACCCTTTAGCCTTATCCCTTTAACGAAATAGCAAAAGCAAATTACATAAAATGTGTGGAAGTCTAAACCGGCTCTCGCGCAGGTACATGGAGTAGTCATTTGCCATTTGACAAATGGGTTCTGCCAAAATAAAATGGCATTATGAATACCAGGGTGACATTAGACAAAGCCGGGCGAATCGTAATTCCCAAGTCTCTACGCGACGAATTACGTCTTGAACCAGGCGACAGTCTGGAAATCGATTCGGAAGGTACACAGGTAACACTACGACCGGTGCCATCGACGACTCCGCTCAGGAAGGAGCGTGGGGTCTGGGTTTTTCGTTGTGGCAGTAAACTGTCCGCTGCCGACACAGACAAGTTATTGCATGACATTCGCGAAAAGCGTAACCGTGGTGAGACAAAGTGAAGGCGTTTTTGGACACGTCCATTCTGATCGCCACGTTTTACGGCGATCATGAGAATCATGCTCCAAGCAAAGATCTGTTCTTGCGGTATGAAAAGAGTGAAGTTTGCTGCGCTGCACATAGTCTGGCAGAACTCTATTCGGTGCTTACCGGAATGCCGGGGAGACATCGGGTGAGTCCTGATGAGGCTTTGCTTTTCCTCGGAAATGTCCATGAGCGGTTGACGATCATAACTTTGAATACTCAAGAGTATTTCAACGCCATTAAATCTGCTGCTGCGACAAGCATTCCAGGCGGTGCAGTCTACGATGTTATCTTGGCTCATTGCGCCTTGAAAAGTAAGGCTGCCAAAATTTTTACCTGGAATCTGAAAGACTTCAAACGGCTAGCTCGTGAAATTTCAACACGTGTCACGACCCCGTGATTACCAGAATGGCTTCGACGCCGGGTGGATTGAACTCAATCGCTAATTAATTGTCTGGACTAAACATTAGCCAGGCATTGATCGGCAAGGTGTCTTGCTAATTGTCCAGGACCGGCACTTTCACCATGGCTATCAAACGACTGCTTCGCTATCTCGAAGTCGACGGCTGCATTCTTCCAGAAATCCTTGGGATCGGAAGACAGTGAGGCTGCCGTCCCAAAGGCGTCATACGCAGAGTTAAGGTAGTTCTCTGCCTGAGCGGCATCGCTCCCGTACTTCTCTGCGGCAGCTATGTCCTGCTTGCCAGAATTGTGGTAAGCCTTTTCCGCTAGTGCCTTGTCCCCCGAAAAATTATAGTTTGTCCCTGCATTGTAATAAGCTTGCGCTGCTTCCGCCGGGTGTCCTGACAGTGCGAAGTCAGCTCCTGCGTTATCGTAGTACGAACCAGCATCTTTCTCATTGCCTATATTCTCAGCTGCGTTGTTGTAGGCTTCAGCGGCTCGATGGTATTCACCAGCGTTGTTGTAGTTCAGCCCTGCATTCGCGTAAGATTGCGCCATCTCGCTTTTGGGAGCCCCCTCTTGTTTTTCAAATTGAGCCGCCTGCTCGTAATAGTGTCCAGCTTGGGCATATGCTGACTTTGCGTCACTAGTATCTCCAGCTTTGGTGTATTCTTGGGCCGCATTAGCATAAGCAGCCCCGGCATGGTTCGGTCCTCCAAATTTGACATTAATAGCTGCAATTCCTAAGTATGCTTCCGCTGCTG
>JAKFVJ010000185.1 GCA_021732245.1 Candidatus Obscuribacterales bacterium
TAATTGAATTCAGAGGTCAATAGAATTATGGCTCAGCAGAAACCCGAAGACAAAGTCAATCTTGAGCAGGTATTAAAGCTGGTCAATCAGCTTTCCCCCCAGGAACAGGACCAGCTTATGGAAGAGATGAAGCTGAAATGGTTGCGCCATGCACTTGAAGATGGGGAGCAATCCATAAACCAATATGGAGCCAGACCAGTAGATGAGGTCTTCTCCGAACTGAAAGATCGCTATGAGAGCAGGAAGCAATCGCCATAATGCGGATATCTATCTCTCCGCAAGCAGAAGAAGATCTAAGAGAGATCGCTGACTTCATAGCTAAGGACAACCTCGATGCCGCCATTGATTTCGTTGAGCGACTGCGGCAGCGCTGTGCGGACTTGTTACCGTTTCCCGCTGTGGGCAGAAAACGAGATGAGGTTCGAAGTGGTTATCGAAGTGTAACTGAAGGCAAATATGTCATTTTTTACAGGTTGTTTCATGAGGATGAGTTGGTTATAGTTCGTATTGTGCATGGAAAACGTGATTTAGGTAAAGTATTGGGTTCCTGATTTCTGTTTGGAGGATCAAATAGTGTTGGAAGGTATGTCTCTCGAATGTTATCGCTCTCAATGATGTCGATTTAGATCAGGGTTTTTTCCGTGGCAAAGGTACTTAAAGACGGATTTGTAGGAGTGCGCGGGGCACGGCAGAATAATCTGCGTAATATCGACGTGGATTTGCCTCGCAATGCTTTTGTCGCTTTTACCGGCGTATCCGGTTCCGGCAAGTCTTCAATTGCTTTCGGGACAATTTATGCAGAAGCGCAGCGTCGTTATTTTGAATCTGTAGCTCCCTATGCCAGGCGTTTGATCACGCAATTGCCGGCACCTCACGTAAATGAAATAACTGGGTTGCCGCCGGCTGTTGCTTTGCAGCAGCGGCGTGGCGAACCGACTGCCCGCTCTACGGTGGGTACGCTTACTACAATTTCAAATCTATTGCGTATGCTATTTTCGCGTGCCGGTAACTATCCGAAAGGTGCAGCCGTTCTTGATTCGGACGCCTTTTCTCCAAATAATCCGGAGGGTGCCTGCCCAACCTGTTATGGAATGGGAGTCGTGCACACTGTAAGTGAAGACTCGCTCGTTCCCGATTCCACGCTTAGTATTCGAGAAGGCGCCGTTGCCGCTTGGCCGGGAGCCTGGCAAGGCAAGAATTACCGGGATATCCTAGACGCGCTTGGCTATGATGTGGACAAGCCATGGAAGGATCTTCGAGCAAAAGATAGGAAATGGATTCTATTCACTGACGAAAAGCCAGTGGTCACCGTACAAGCGCAAAGAGAAGCGCACCGCATCCAGCGTCCCTATCAGGGGACTTACATGAGCGCATCGGCTTACGTGCGTCATACTTTTGCCACCACGGAAAGTCCTACACTGCGCAAGCGCGTTCTTAAATTCATGGACAGGGCAGACTGTTCCGATTGCAACGGTAAACGCCTGAAAGCAGAATCTCTGGCCGTGAAATTTGCCGGTTGTGACATTGCCGAGCTGTCGGAAATGCCGCTCTTTGAACTTGGTGCTCTTCTTCGTAAAGCACATGACGAAAATTCCAACAAGAGCAGCAATTCGGATAAGGCAACTGTCAAAGCTGAGGCCACCTGCCTTATCACTGGTGATTTGGTCGCCCGCATTGATCTTATTCGCGAGCTTGGTTTGGAATATCTCAGCTTAGATCGCTCCGTTCAGACTCTTTCTGCAGGAGAATTGCAGCGACTGCGCCTAACCAATCAATTGAGATCCGGTCTTTTTGGTGTCATCTACGTGTTGGATGAACCATCGGCCGGACTGCACCCGGCAGATATGGAAGCCTTGTTTGCCGTGCTCAATAAACTAAAAGACTCAGGCAACACATTGTTTGTAGTCGAGCACGAAATGGATTTGGTCCGCCAGGCTGACTGGGTAGTTGATATAGGTCCGGGCGCAGGAGAAGGCGGCGGCACACTCCTCTATAGCGGTCCGGTACAAGGACTGTCCGGTGTCGAGGATTCGGCAACGCGTCGTTTTCTGTTTGACGATAATTGCACAAATAAAATTCTTGACCACAAACGGCGCAAACCGTCAGCATGGCTCAGCCTGCAAGGAGTGAGTAAACACAATCTCAACAACTTAGATGTAGATATTCCGCTGGCTGTTCTTACGTCCGTTTCGGGTGTTTCCGGATCAGGCAAATCAACTTTGATAGGCCAGGTGCTTGCCGATGCTGTGAAAGAAAGGTTAGGGGTGAAAACGCAAGAAGCAGAAGAGGAAGAAGACACGAGTGAAGAATCCGAGGAGTATCAGTCGAATGGAAAGGAACTGGTATCACTGGCAGGAATCGATTCAATTAAACGACTTGTATGTGTGGATCAAAAGCCAATCGGCAGAACGCCGCGATCCAATCTTGCTACTTATACTGGCTTGTTCGATTCCATTCGCAAGTGCTTTGCGGCAACAGCCGAGGCCAAAAAGCGTGGTTATAACGCCGGGCGTTTTTCCTTCAACGTGGCAGGTGGTCGCTGCACAACCTGCGAAGGCGAGGGACAGGTATCCATCGAATTGCTCTTCTTGCCCAGTGTATACGCACCTTGTTCTGCCTGTCATGGTGATCGGTATAATGCAGAAACACTTGAAGTTACCTATCGTAAAAAGAACATAGCTCAAGTGCTCGATATGACGGTAAATGCTGCATGTGACTTTTTTCGCGAACTTCCTTCTGCTTATCGCGCGCTGGAGACTCTGCAAAGCGTCGGGCTTGGTTATTTGCACCTGGGTCAGCCTGCCACAGAGCTTTCTGGTGGTGAAGCGCAGCGCATAAAACTTGCCACGGAATTACAACGAGAACAACATGGAGAGACCATCTATATTCTCGACGAACCAACTACAGGACTGCACCCGCAGGACGTGGAGAAGCTCATGCTACTCTTGCACGCTCTTGTCGAATCCGGAAACACGGTAATTGTCGTCGAACACGACATGGACGTACTTACGCGCTCGGACTGGATAATCGACCTTGGTCCAGGAGCAGGATCAAAGGGCGGTCTGGTTATTGCCGCCGGAACACCGGACAAGGTGGCAAAGTCGCGCCAAAGCTGCACTGCTCCTTACCTTGCCAGGCACCTTAAACAAGGTGTTAATCGCTAACTATAGTCAGAGAATCACAGAGGCAGCGCTTTTTTAAGCCCGACCCTGGAATTAGTCTGTCGGTCTATCCGGGAAGAGTCCCGGCATCCAGCTTGGAGCAAGTGCGGCGGGGAAAGCCAAATGTAGTGGAGCGCGGTCGCTTTGAGAAACGAGAACGCCTTCATTTGCTAATCCGGATACAACCCTTCTTGCTTGACGATCGCCAAGTCCGAGGATTCTTGGTACATCACTCCTGGGTAATTCCCCTCTGTACAAGATTGCCTCCAAAATAGCTCCTGAATTAGGCAATAACTTGTCCTTGTTTGTTTCGCTGTGCGCCCAAGACAAAATTCGTCCGCGCAGCTTTTCGGGTTGTACGAGACTTTCCATAAACTCTACTTGATCTATGCAAACTCGCAAAAAGAATTTGGTGAATTCAGCCAGAGCTTCTTCGCTTAGATTGCCCCGTCCATCGAGGCTATTCCTGCGTGTTTGATCGCAGGCCGCAAGATGTTGCTTGTAGGCTTGTTCGTTTCTGGCTAAACCGCGGGCAATTGACCAGATGCTTTGGGTGTCTAGTGTATTCAATAACTGCGCATGTGATACTAGGCGGGCAACGCGCCCGTTGGCGTCGATAAAGGGGTGTATCCATAGTAATCGGTGATGCGCAGCAGCAGCTGCAATAAGTGATTCGCTGGATCCGAGACTTGCATAGACTTCCTCATAGCGATCCAAGAAGCGACTCACGGCTCCTGGACTAATAGGAATATGGCTGCCAACTCCAACGGCGTGCCTACGTATCTCTCCTGGAATTATCGGTACGCCTTCCAAGGTGAGCAATTCGGCAGGCAAGTGCTCACAAAACTTTCGGTGAATGGTCAGCAGTGCTTCTTTTGTATTTGCGGCTGTAGATAGTCCGCCTTGGTCTATCCAGCTTTGTACTTGTACGTGTGCTTTGGCTTCTAACTGAAGATTGCGCTTCTTTGCGTCTTTGCTGTAGTCATTATTCAGTGCACGTTCAATATCAATTGGATGAGTATTGTGCCCCTCAATCAAATTGCTGTAATAGCAATTCATATTGCGAACCAATGCTGCCAGTGCTGTCCGTATGCCAATTGGTAGGCTGCTGCGTAAGGCTGACGATTTTGCTGCTAGCGAGATTGCTAAATCGGTTATTGCCGGTCTGTGACGTGAATCTGAAGCTAGGAGCAGCGGCTCCATCAGGCTGGAGTTCTCACCTCCATCTGAGTCCGTTAAAAAGTCCGCTTTATTGTCCGGTTTCTTCTTTGCCATAAGCCTTACTATACCACTAGTTTAAGCCATTTTGTTGATAAAAAGACTGATAAAAAGACCGGTTCTATGACCGGTTCATTACAGAATGTCACCCTGCAAATTTTGGTGGACAATGGGCAACACTATGCGCCTCTACCTTGGTGTAGACGCGCTTTTCGGGAACCATTCCTCAAATAGTGCATCTTGCTTTGTGATGCTTTCTCGGCGAAAACTTTGTCTTTAATATTTCTACTAAGGTGGGCTAGTCATGCTGCAAGACTCCCAATCCATTGCCATTGACTTAGGGGCGGCTGGTTCCCTAATTGGCGATCTAACCATGTTGGCAAATCCTGCCGGACTGGTGCTCTTTGTGCACGGAAGTGGTAGCAGTCGTTTCAGTCCGCGTAATCAATTCGTTGCAAGCCGATTGAATAAATCAAGTTTGGCCACACTGCTCATTGACCTGTTGACGGACAAAGAAGAAGAGCTTGATCAATTTACGCGACAGTTTCGATTTGATATTGGTCTTTTGTCCAGGCGGCTACTAATTGCAATTGATTGGTCGCAGAAAAATAGCGCGACATGTTCGCTTCCTATAGGACTATTTGGTGCCAGCACTGGCGGTGCTTCCGCAATTATTGCCGGCGCGATAAAACAAAATGTTGTAAAAGCTGTAGTCTCGCGCGGTGGCAGACCGGATTTGGCTTGTTCGCATCTAAATCTTTTACGCGCACCAACTTTACTCATTGTTGGTAAAGCAGACTTGGCGGTAATTGATCTGAACAAAGTAGCAATGGAAAAAATGCGTTGCAAAAGCGAACTAATAGTTGTGCCTGGTGCGACACATTTATTTAAAGAAGCAGGTGCTCTTGATTTGGTTAGTGAATACGCTGCCAATTGGTTTGCTAAATACTTGCAACCGTCTGTTGTGTCCGCTAATGAGTCTGATGGGCCGCAAGATTGAAGATGTTGTAACCATGTGTTCACAAATGACGCGTTTAATATGCCTCCTTGGTTTTTAGCAAGATCCACAGGGTAAAGTGAACTTGCCTTCATTTACTCTGAGGAGACTACAAATGCTAAAGCGCAATCGCGCCAAAAAACTATTAGCATCCATGCTCGGTCTCATTGCTTGTTTGTCAACAGGCAGTTTGCCGTCTATGGCTGCTGATAATAAGATGACCGCTGTTAGAGGGACATTCTTCGACTTCGTCGATGATCCCTGGAAACACGTTGGACACGAAGAAGAATCAGCTCGCTTTTTGCCTGATGGACTTCTCGTTATGGACAAAGGCACCATTGTAGATTTCGGACCATATGCTGATCTCGCTTCAAAATATCCAGGTATTGCAACTACAACAATTCAAAACCGCATTATTATGCCGGGTTTTGTTGACGGACACGTTCACTTCCCACAAACACGTGTGTTGGGTGAATACGGTTTGCAATTGTTGCCTTGGTTGCAAGAGTGGATATTCCCTGAAGAAATTAAATACAAAAATCCGGAATATGCACGTGAAGGCGTGAGACGCTATTTCGATAACTTGTTGGCTAATGGAACAACAACCGTGCAAGATTTCGGCACATCATCGTCATCTGCTGTTGAAGCATTTTTCGATGAAGCAAGTGCTCGCAACATGCGCGTGATTTGTGGTATTGCAGGTATCGATCGCAATGTGCCGAAAGATTTTGCAACCCCGCCAGATCAGTTCTATTCTGATTGCAAGAGACTAATTCAGAAGTATCACCGCAAGGGCAGAAATCTTTTTGCCATCACACCAAGATTTGCTTATGGTGATTCGGCTGATTTGTTGGAAAAGTGCCAACAGTTGCACAAAGAATTTCCGGATTGTTGGATTAACACCCACGTTTCGGAAAATCCGACAGAGACAAGAAATGCTGCTAGAGAGCATGATTGTGCCGACTACCTAGGTTGTTATGAAAAGTACGGCTTGGTTGGTCCGAAGTTTACTGCCGGACACGGTGTGTGGTTGTCTGACGGCGAAATGGAACGTCTGTCTAAAGCAGGTGCTTCAATTTCGTTCTGTCCGAATTCCAATACATTCCTTGGTAGTGGACTCTTCCGTCTGGGTAAAGCAACCGATCCCATCAATCGTGTTCGCATGACCTTCGGATCAGACATGGGTGGCGGTAACAGCTTCTCCATGATCAACGTATTGAATCAGGCATACAAAGTCGGCATGTGCAACAACACGATGCTTGACGGTAGTATTGATCCGCGTTGGCATGATGAAGCTCAATCCGAGCGCAACAAGCTCAATGCTTACCGCGCTTTCTATTCATTGACACTAGGCGGCGCTCAGGGACTTTATCTTGACGATTTAATCGGCAATTTCAAGCCTGGCAAAGAAGCTGACTTTGTTGTCATCGATTGGAATGGTGGACCAATGGCTACAGCCTGGCACCAATCATTGATTTGCGACAAACCAACAAACATGAAGCAAGCAGAGCAATTGCTCTTCGGCGTCATGGCAGTTGGCGATGATCGTGCAATCGATGAGACCTGGGTGATGGGCAAGCGTCTTTATAAAAAGGACGCTGCTACAGGTGTCGCCAAAGGGACCAAGATAAAACAGACCGCAAGTAAGTAAATGACAGAGGGGGAGGCTAAAGCTTCCCCCTCTTCACTTTAATCTCGCTAATTTCTCGTTTTATAGGCTTCAGTGTGGGAAATCCCGATGACAGGATTATGACCGATAGCGGAAAATTATTGAGCATTATTAGGAGACAAATATGATTCGTGCTGCAAGCCTTTCGTTAGTACTAACGGCTCTGATTTCTCTACCTGGCTATTGCGACGCACAGCCGGGGATGGCCGGCACGGTCAGCTACCATGTCGCTAGCCCTGATGGACAAAATGCCCTCGACATAGGCGACTATGCCCGCGCTGAGTCAATATACAGCGCTGCTCTTGGGTCTGCGGCTAAAAATTCCGATGACGATATGGCTTTGCACATAGGACTTGGCGAAGCACTTCTTTGGCAGGGCAAGAATGACAAAGCCGCTAAGGAATTTGCTAAAGCGCAAAGTATAAGCAAGTCAGTGCAGAATCCAAGACTGCAGTCTCAACTGCTCGATGATCTTTCGTGGCTTAGCCAGGCTAAGGGCAATCTGAGCGATGCTGAGCAGTACTGCAAAGACGCGCTCAATATCCGTGCTGAGCAAAAGGATGATGATGACTCCGATCTTATCGCCAGTATGACTCACTTGGCTTATTTGGTTGACCAAAATGGACGCCTTGAAGAAGCGGCTAATTTATACAAGCAAGCATTACTTAAAATAGGACAGGATGCGAAAAGGCGTGACTTGAACGTGGCTGACACTGTTGAGCAGCTAGCTTCAATCTACTGGCGTCAAGGAAAGCAACAGGAAGCAGCAGGGCTCTTTCAAGAAGCACTGCAAGTTAAAGCTAATTTCCGAGGACCAGCTTCGCCATACGCGCCGCATCCATATTGGCAAGATGTAATTTATAGCTTCTACAACGGCGCACCAAACTGCATGCGTCGGAATAATCAGGGACAAGATCAGCTCATCACTTCTGCTGATGGATTGACTGTAGCAGCTTCAATTTTGCCGCGTTCGCCCGATGTGCCGAAAGCTGTACGTGTAGAGTTGTTTATCAAAAATGACAGCGGACATCCAGTGCAATTCTTGCCTCGCCCCCCAATATTTATGACGATGTCGCCAAAGATGCTTTATGCCAATATGGTTGATCCATCGAAGATGGCAGATACCATCGAGAAGAAGGGAGACAGGCAAGCAGCTTGGGTGAAATTCTGGGGACAGAATGCTACGCAATCAGTGACGACTACTGTAATGGGAAATGGTGGTTGGTATCCGCCCGTCTGGGGATACGGCGGCTCAATGCCTATCATTAACAATTACGGCAACATGAGCACAATTACAACACAAGTGCCTGACTATGCCGCTCAACAGCGTGCATTGCAGAAAGCCGCAGATATCACAAGCAAAGCAAGACAAAATGCTGATGCTATTCGTAATCACATGCTCGGGTCAACAACTGTTGCTCCAGGGCAGACGCTTGGCGGGTATCTCTATTTCGATATCAATCAAATTCAGAATATCGACCTGCAAATACCTGTCGGCAACGGCACATTCGACTTTCAATTCCCGCCGCGCTAGGTGTGAACACCATCAATGAAAAGGTGCTATTCTGCTGCTATGCAATTTCGTAGTAGTGGTAGCTTGGTTCTTGCTCTTATGATGTCGACTTTGCCTGCAATCAGTCAGGAGCCTCAGCTTCGTGGAATTGCAGAATTCCAACAGGTCGCCGTAAAGGCAAATCCAATTGGCTCTAAGCTTTTTACGCAGTGCAGACCAACGAATTTTCGTTGCGTAAAAGTTGAAATATCCAATGAGCTTTCTACGCCAATACTTGTAGATGGAGATCAAGCGCAAGCTGTTTCCGGCTCGCAGTCTTTCAATCAAGCGACTCAGAAAGAATTGACGGACGGCTCGGGCTGCAATCCCTCAGCGTTTGCCAAAGCAATGGTGGCTGTTGTTGGTGTGGCATCTGCCGGGTTGGCTGCACCAATTGCTAGTGAAATAGCCAAGAAGAATGAGACTCTTGGTATTCCCTGTGGTCATGATGAAGTCAGGTTGCAAATTGAAGAAATTCGGCTCGGCAAACGGATTCTACTTCCGGGTGACAAGACTGTTGGACTGCTTTGTTTCTCTGTGCCGACTACGCCTGACAGCCTCGACGTTAAAATTACGATACCTGTTGTAACTAAAGCGCCTGATCAAGTCGCAGGACAGGTAGAGGTTCAGACATCATTGCTAAAATGATGCGGTTAGACTTCTTACAAGGGAGGAGATATCAAGGTGATGCGCAATTGTCATCGGACTAACAGCCCGCTTTTGACCATGATGCTACCGGTGGTGGCACTCGTTTTGTTTACCTTCGTATGCTTGAGTCAAGTTGCAGGTGCTGCCCCTGACCATAACCGTACGCTTATTGGTATTAATAAGAAACCTATGAACAATCCAGTTGTCGTAATGGAAACCAACAAAGGTGTAATTAAGGTTCAGATTTACGAAGCTGAAGCTCCAATCACCAGCCACAACTTCTTGGACTTGGTGAAGCGTGGCTTCTACAACGGTCTCGGCTTTCACCGCTATGAGCCGGGCTTTGTAATTCAAGGTGGCGACCCGAAGGGTACCGGCACCGGTGGATTTATCGATCCAACAACCAAAAAAGAGCGCAACATTCCATTGGAAGTGAAGCCGAACTTGAAGCATGAAGCAGGCGCTATTGCTATGGCAAGAACAAACGATCCTAATTCAGCTAGCTCACAGTTCTATTTCACGTTGGCTGCAACGCCATTCCTCGATATGCAATATGCTGTTTTCGGCAAAGTTATCGATGGCATGAAGGTAGTTGAAAGCCTCCGCGCTGGCGACAAAATGACCAAGGTCACCGTAATGGAGCCAGCCGTCAAATAGGCTGAACTGCTTCTATTTATATATGTAGGGGCGCATTTCGATGTGCCCCTACTTCTTTTTTGGGCACCCAGGCTGCTTTTAATCCGCCAATCATTAAAACCACTTGACATTAAGCTGTGCTAATCTATAATCTTGACATTAGGGTGATTTAATTGTTGTCCATTGGATAGCAAGCTCTGACAGCAGCTTACTAGGGGGTCCGAGTCCATGAACAGAAAAGAGAAGGGCGCAGTCCTGACTTTGACGCTTGCCTTTGTTATTGTCTTCGCTTTGTTGGCAGGCTTTTTCTTCTTATTCGGCAAACTCATTGGCGGCGATAGAGAATTACAAAACGCCACCGATGCCGGCGGACTTAACGTCGCCAAACAAGCTTTGAAAAGACCCAAAGTAACTCTCAATGGTTTGGAGCAGACTTACTTTGGCGGGTTAACTACTAATGGACAAGTAGATCTTCTTACATACAACCGTTGCGTCGGACAAGCAATGTTGGTGGCAATGAATGCTTCAACAGAAGGTACTCCGCGAGCACTAGCCAATGCGCAACAAGCAATTGATATGGTTTGCACAGGCGACGCTAGTATCGGCGGACGCTTGGGCAAATCTCTTTCTAATGGTTCTGATATGGGACAGTACTTTGCTGATGTGGCGTCCGCTAACTTCGTACGCATGATGGGTGCTGGTGCATCCACGTCGCACTTGGAAGGTAAATATGCAACTGGTTATATGAAGTCCGGCGCGGCCAGCAATGTGGACTGCAATCCAAATTGCTTGCCTTTATATCCAGGCACCAGCAGACGAATTCCTTTTGTAGGAAATGTACTTACAAACAAGCAGTCGGCCCGTAAATTCAATTACATTTCCGGCTATGTGAATATGAACATTCAGGGTATTGGTCGCCCAATAGCATTTGTGCCATTGCGACCTGGTAGTGCTCCGCACTTAGTTTCAATGACTGACTTTAATGCCGCATCGGAAAGACCGGCTAACTTAGGCACGGTTCCGCCAAATGCTTTCAAAGCAAGTGGTGCTGCTAAAGATCTATCCGCTGCAGCAGGTGCAATTGTCGGCTGTCTTGGAGCTGACTACACCGCATCCATTCCGCGCGGTTACATTGTAATTTCCAACGGTGGCGGACATTCATTCTCCGGCACAC
>JAKFVJ010000046.1 GCA_021732245.1 Candidatus Obscuribacterales bacterium
AAGCAAATACTTGCCGAACAGGGCATAGACAAAGTCTATTGCGTATTGAAAGAAGGAGATCCGGCGACGGAAATCTTGAATTTGACCAAGTCGTTGCCGGCAGATCTCGTAGTTATTGGAGCGCAAGGACGCAATGCCGTGCAGCATTTCTTGCTGGGAAGTGTTTCGCACAGAATTGCCATGCACTCTCCTGTCACAACTGCGGTGGTTAAGTCTCCACGCAAATGAGAATTGCTGTTTCACTGCTTTTGATGGTGTCTCTTTCCAGCTTGGCTTTGTCTGCGCGCGCCAAGCAGGTGCCGCTCAAACAATTGCGACAGGAAATAAAAACAGAGCAAGAGGAAGAGAAAGACAGCCTCAAGAAAATGCGTGATGAGTTAAATGACTTAAAGTCAACCATCATGGAAGGCAGCCAGGCAATGGGACAGCTGCAATCAGCCGTGGCTCAGCAAGCCAAGACTCGGGCGTACCGGCTGGCTGTCAAAGACAGTCGTGTTGAAATCATGCCGGGCGTGTTTGTCGCAGCCTTAACTTACAACGGGTTGACGCCGGGTCCGGTGCTCGAGGCGACAGAAGGTGACACGATACAACTAACCGTGTCCAACGAGTCCAGGCAACCAACGAGTTTTTACATCTACGGTCTCATCTTGCCGCACGACGTGGCGGGACTTCCGCGCGAGGGACATGGCGTAATCAAGCCGGGCGGAGCGGAGACGTATCAATTCAAAGTCGAGCAGTCGGGGCTTTTTACTTACCATCCGCAAGTTAATCACCTGGCGCAAAAGACGCAGGGCCTTTTCGGCATGCTCGTCGTCGACGCCGATGCGCCGAAGACCTTCAGCAAAGAGCAAGTCATGGTCATTGGGCAGTGGACTGCTGCCGGTGCTCCGGCAGGTTCACCTGGGAAGATAGCGCCATCTCCGGGTAAGGCAGGTGCTGCTGCCGTGGCTTCGGCGTCAGGTCCGACGACCTACTTCACTGTTAACGGGAAAAGTGCTCCAGCCATTCCGCCAATGGCCGTGGTACGTGGTGACCGCGTGCGCTTGTACGTCGCCAACACGACATCACAGCCGGTACCGCTGCAACTCACGGGACACCGCTTTGAAGTCATAAGCGTAAGCGGCAGCGACGCGATGGAGCCGCATGTTTTCAGGGACACGTATTGCGTGCAGCCGGGGGATAGAGTCGTGCTTGAGTTTCTCGCCGACAATCCAGGCGTGTGGTCACTTGCTTCGCAGTTGCCGCACCAGATTTCAAATCGCGGCAAGTTTCCTGGCGGAATTGCTATACCGGTGATTTATCCGAATGCGGAATAACAGCTTTTGTCATTCTGAGGCTTTAGCCGAAGAATCTCACCTGTTAAAGACGTGAGATTCTTCGCTTTGCTCAGAATGACGGAGTTAGGTGTGATCGCCCAAAGCTTGCAGGTGTTGCTCTAGTTTTTCCTGCGACAGTCCAGTGTGATCGCAGAAGGCTTTCCAGCCGACAGCCACGACTTCTTCCCAATTTTCGTAATAGGTCGGCATGTGCATGTCTCCACGACCAATCTCAGAAGAGTAGTCGGAAAGAATGGCTTTCGCCATGTCGTGCTGGACCATGTGCCGCACGTCGAACCATTGCTGTTCGACGGCAAGCTCTAAAAGCGTAGCTAGGAATTGCTGCTGGTGGTAGCGGGATTCTGCGATTTCCTGTAATCGGCTGTCCATCAGTACCTCAGGTTAACCTGCTTACACTTAAACTAGCATAAGTTTTGTTAACTGGGTAGTCTTTTTTTATGGCAGACCAAGTCTTACAAAGACCGGCAGGTGGTCGGAGCCAATGACAGGACCTGTTTGGCGTTCGACAATGACTATATTCTTACTGGTCAAAAGATGATCGATAGGAATGAATGGCAAGCCGCCCACAGCACACCAAGTAGGCTGGAATCCAAATCCGACTTCGCTGTCTTTCAGGTTTGCTTTACGAAGAAGCTTTTGAAAATAATACGACCACGGGCTGCAGTTGAAGTCACCAAAAACTACAACTGGGTTTTTAGATTTAAGAGTCTCTTGTGCCAACATATCAAACGCAGCGTTTCGAAAGTTGAACAATCGAGGTGCTGGTACGCTTGCGTGCACAAGAACAATCGTGTATTTCTGCCCGTCCTTCTCGACCTCAGCAAGGATATGAGGACGTCTATTGTTGAGAAGTACGACGCGCGTATTTTGAATAGGTACTTTACTGAATAGAGCAAGACCACCCCAATCAGGATAGATAACGCGATACGGATACTGAGGCAAATTGTTTTGAATTTCGCCAATCCAGCGTTTATTCAACTCAATGAAACCGACAACAGTAGGATCTTTTTCTCTAACTACTTTTATTGCATCACCACAGCGTCTATTTACCGGCGACCAAGTATTTATTTGCAGGAGAGTAATAGTGTGCTTTGGTACCACTACGTTATTTTTACTTTGATAGAACGGTGTTATTTGTAAAACATTCACAGCGCAAAACACAATCGCTAAACTGATCGTTTTCCATTGGCGCTTTTTTATTAACAAAATGGTACAAGCAATTAACGTGACAATGTAAATCATACGAAAATGACTTGCCAACTCAAATGTCAAACATACTTTTCCAAGGAAACCAAGAACAGATAGGCTGCAGATCACATAAACAATGAATGCTGTATTCAGCCATGCTGGACGATACTTCTTCAAATTCATGACAAACTCCTCGCAGTACTAATTGCGATCACTCAAGATCAGTATACGTCTGACGTGTTAGGCAACTCTTTCGCGGAATTAACAATCAGTGGATCACTTGTGTTCGCCGATTTGTCATTGGATCTTTTTTGTTTGTCATTCTGAGCAAAGCGAAGAATCTTACGTCTTTAACATGCGAGATTCTTCGGCTAAAGCCTCAGAATGACGTGTACACGGAAATGCAATAGCAGAATGGAGGTCGGCACGACCGACCAACATTTTAGTACTGGTACGACGGCACACCAAATTGCGCGCGTACTTGTTTGTCCAGTTGCTTTATCTGCGTATCTAAGTCAGCGAGTTGTTGCTTGCGTTGCATCAGTGACGATAACAGCGGTTGTCCTGTTGATTGATCAACTATGAAAAGATCATTCTGCACTTTCAAGTAGTCGCTGAATAATTGTCCAGCCGACGTGAAATATTGAAAGTATCCACGATGCACAGGCAACGTCTGCGCGTACAAGGGAAGTTGTCCCATAGAAGTGACAGCTGTCGTGTACTTATTTACGAGCTTGGTCAACAAAGCTTGCGCGACGATTTTTTCTTCGCCAGGCATCAAAACTGAAAGGCCTTTGGACATAAGATTGTCTGCTTGTTGACGCTCTTGCGGTGTCATCTGCGCTTGGCGCCGGATTTGATCGTATGTCACGAACCACTGCTTAATTTCTGCAGGGGTTGCTTGTTTAACTTGCGGGGCAATTTGTCCGGCGCAGCTTGCGGGGCAATTGACGTTGAATCCAAAGCCGGCAACTAGTGCCACCACTGCAAGTTTGATGGAGAGTTTCGCAGCTTTTGCCGTTGTCATAAGCGGAATTTATACCCTTGGCGTCGCCTGTGATTTCTTACGATATTTTACCCAACTCACACGATTAACAGTCTATTGAGATCCTCAATGAATGTTGGATAAGAAACTGCAATGCATAAGGTGTCATCGATGGCCAAGGGCTCTTGGCAAATCAGATTGGCTATTAAACCAGTCATTGCCAAGCGGTGATCGCCAAATGTTTGCCAAATACTGGCGCCCTTTAAATGTTTATGACCTTCAATTTCAAAGCCGTCCGGCTTTTCATTTATATTGGCACCGGCGGCTTTCAAGTTGGCAACCATTGCCGACAATCTATCGCTTTCTTTGACACGGAGTTCGCTAGCTCCGCTAACGACAAACTTCCCATCAACTAAACAACCGAGCAGTGACAGCGCCGGAATTTCATCGATGCCGGCGGCGATATTGCCACCGTCAATGGTGACACCGCGCAGGCGCCCGTTGTAGCGGACGACCACATCGGCGACAGGCTCGCCATCGCATTCCATTTCATTTTCGAGTTGGACATCAGCGCCCATTTCTTTGAGGACGTCTATTACCAGGCGGCGTCCTTTATTGACGCCGACGCTCAGCAACTTAATATCGGAGCCTGGTAAAAGTGCCGCGGCAACCATAAAGAAAGTAGCCGAAGAAATATCGGCAACGACATTTAATTTAAACGGCGGCAAGGGCTCGTCCAACTTTTGCACCGCTGTTGTGAGCGGGTCGTCGACAAGCATGGGCACACCGATGTGACGGAAAAGGCGCACGGTGTGATCGCGTACGGGCGCAGGCAATTCAACGGTGGTCTTTCCTTCGGCTTGCAAGCCGGCAAGAAGAAGTGCTGTTTGCACTTGAGCAGAAGCAACTTGCAGTTTGAACTTGTGGGCTTTGAGTTCTAGATTATTTGCCGGAGCGCCTTCAATTACAAAGGGCGCGTGACCTTCTTTGGCAAGCCACGCCACGCAGACATTCATAGAATTGAGCGGTTCAATAACTCTTTTCATCGGGCGCGAGCGCAAAGACTCATCACCGTCTAGTTTCACCTTGAAAGGCTGACCGGCAAGCAAACCGCTCAGGAGTCTTATTGTTGTGCCACTGTTACCGGCGAATAGTCCAAGTTGCGCAGGATGTAAGGCAGTATGACCCGGACTCTTGACCAGCGCTTTCACGCTTTGACCGTCGGCATCTGACAATTGGATATCCAGACCAAGCATGCGCATGCACTCAAGTGTCGAATAGCAATCGGCAGCCGGCGAGAGGTTGTCGACCTCGCTTATTCCTTTTGTAAAGGCAGCAAAAATGAATGCCCGGTGGGTGATCGACTTGTCACCCGGCACTTTCAATTCACCTAAAAGTTTTCCCGTTGGCTTAAGCATTTCATTTATTGTATTCTTTTGGCAGATTTTTTTTGGGTCTCCAAGTCTCGGGCATTTGCGTTGCCAGGTGGAAACTATGTTGCGCTTTTTAACATCCGGTTAATCTCATGGACCGGCTCTTGTCGCCATCTTGGACGGCATGCCCGCAGGTCTATCGGTGGACATGGAATTCATCAACGCTGAAATGGCGCGCCGACAAAAAGGATATGGGCGCGGCGCCAGACAAAAAATTGAAACCGACACAGCAAAAATCCTGTCGGGTGTGCGTCACGGTGTAACAACCGGTGCCCCAATTGCGCTTTTGGTGGCAAACAGAGATTTTGAAAACTGGAATCACGTCATGTCAGTGACACCAGTTGATGAACGCGCCGACGAAGTCGCCACCCAGTTGGCGAAGAAAGAAATTAAGCGCTTTCGACCAGGACACGCGGATCTCGCGGGCACAATGAAATTTCGTCAAAGCGATATACGCGATGTGCTGGAGCGCGCCTCTGCACGCGAGACGGCGGCACGGGTGGCAGTCGGTGCCTTGTGCCAGCAACTGCTTGCCGAGTTGCGTGTAGAAATTGCAGCGCACGTGACGCAGGTCGGCGAAATAAAGACGAGCGTCAATTCCGATGCTCTCGACTTGTACGAGTTGGATACGTTGACAGAAGACTCGGAATTATTCTGCGCGGACGAAGCAACCCAGCCGGCGATGATGGAGTACATCAAGAAGAATTGGCAAGACGGCGATAGTCTCGGCGGTGTTGTCGAAGTGCTTGCAGACGGACTGCCGATTGGTCTTGGTAGTTATACGCAGTGGGACGAGAAATTAGATGGACAACTTGCGCAAGCGCTGATGAGCGTGCAGGCTTTTAAAGCTGTCGAAATTGGTGACGGCGTTGCCTGCGCGGGACTGCCGGGCTCGCAAGTACATGACGCGTTGTATCCAGGCGATGACGAAAGTAGATTTCCATTTACACGCAAAACAAATCACGCAGGCGGCATTGAAGGCGGCATGACCAATGGTGAGCGTTTGAAAGTCCGCGCTTACATGAAGCCATTGCCGACTTTGCGCAAGGGGCTTCCTTCGCTTTCCTTCCCGGAATATCAAGCCGACACGGCTCATTACGAACGCTCAGATGTTTGTGCTATCGCGGCAGCATCCATCGTCTGCAAAGCGATGGTGGCTTTCGTCTTGACACGCGCCATCTTGAATAAATTCGGCGGCGATACTATGACGGACCTTGCACGCTCTGTGAAACAATTCAACGACGATTGCGCAGCGGCGGGGTCAGTAAAGTCTGCCGGTGGCGCGGCGAACGCGTCCGCGGAAGTGGAGGCCGAGTTAGAGTAATGCACAAGTGCAAGCGCGGATGCAAACACGGACAGGAACTAACCATGCTTTGGCAGGCGTCCGGCGAATCGCGCACGCGCTTTGACATTGGCGTCGGTGCATTTAGCAAAGTGCAGAATATCCTCGGACAAATATCATCAGGCAAACGTGTGATGATCATCTCTCAAAGATCAGTCACCGAACACTGGCTGCCGGAAGTAAGCGAAGTCTTTGATACGGGCAAACATGAAATAGTCGACATCAACGTGCCAGAAGGCGAAGAGTGCAAAAGTGTGGACTGGTTGATGAAGATATGGCGACGCCTGCAAGAACATCACTTTGATAGACATGACACGTTAGTTGCAATCGGCGGCGGCGCCGTCACCGACTTAGCAGGATTTGCAGCAGCTACGTATCTGCGTGGCATCAACTTAGTCTTAGTACCAACAACATTGCTGGCACAAGTTGACGCTGCAATAGGTGGCAAAACAGGAATTAACTTACCCGCAGGCAAAAACCTAGCAGGATCTTTCTATTTCCCGCAGGCAGCGATAGTTGACCCTCAGTTTCTTTCCACACTAACAAAAGAGCAATTCAATTCCGGCATGGCAGAGATTATCAAATATGCGCTGCTGGAAAAGACAATTGCCGACGAGACAGAATACAAGCCCGGTCCGCGTCCACTGCTGGAAATTCTCGAATCAAACATGGAAGAGATAATGCATGCCGACCCGGACAAGAGCGAGTTGCTTGCCGGAATAATAACTTCAAGCGTGCGCATGAAGTTGGCTGTAGTCGGCAAGGATACAAAAGAAGGCAATCTGCGCCGCTGTCTTAATCTGGGACACACGCTGGGACATGGAATTGAAAAGGCGATGGATTATTCGCTACCGCATGGCAATGCCGTGTCTATCGGCATGGTTTTTGCCTGTGAAGTTGCCGTCCGCGAAAAGATGTTAGATCGCAAATCCGCCGAGCGTGTGACAAAGCTGTTGACCAAGGCGCATCTGCCGACAGAAATCCCTGTTGACATAGACAAGCGCGTGATTGTTGAAGCGATGACACAAGACAAAAAGCGTCAGGGCAATGTAATAAAGTTTGTTCTTCCCAACAAAAAATTGGGATCTGTTGATTATAGCTACGAAGTGAAATTGGATAATCTAGAGGATTTACTGTAATGAAAATGAAGAGTTTGGCTATTGCACTTGCATCAACAATTTGTTTTGCATCCGGAGTTTTAGCCGCTGACGCACCAAAGACACCGGAAGAATTTGCCAAAGCTTACATGGCGGCAATCAACAGCAAAGACAAAGCAGCACTCGACAAATTGCGCTATCCGCTAAAGGGCAAATCGGCAATGCAGGAAATGATGGATGCTATGTCCGAAGCAGATCTCGGTGCCGGCACACAATACACCAAATACGAAATCCTAAAACCAGAACCAGGCATGGACAAGCCGCTGATGGGTCCAGATGGGCTCATGTATATTCCAAATTTGCCTGTAACCAACGTGATCAAAATCACATCAGAGACAGCGAATTCAAAATCATCAACATCCTTTCCAATAGGCATCAAGGATGGCGTTTATTACCAGTGCGCAATTGGTCAAGCTGAAGGGGAGACGGTACCCTTCCAATTCGGCTGGAATCGCTTCACACCTCCGAAAAGCACATGGTCAATAATGCTGCCAAACGAGCCGGAACCAGGTCTGGCTGCCTTGGAGAAAATGGGTGGCAAGCCGGTTGCTGAAGATGCAGATGCTTACGGTGTAGTTAGAAACACTGCCTCTATCAAAACAACTCAGCACTGGTTCCGTTGTGGCGAAGAAGGCAAGCGCATTAACGATGACGGCAACAAGGCAGTTTACAGAATAGCTTGCACAACATACGAACCGGAAACATTGAAAGAATGGTTTGCTGATCCGGCGAAAAACTTGTCCGATGCTGTTGACTCTTCTGTTAGACGCGAAGAAGGCAAGTTGATTCAGCAGAAGGACATTCAATTATCTGGTGCTCCCGGCAAAGAATACGAAATTCAAGAGAAAGACGGGACTATTTGTGTGGGTCGTGTCTATTGGATTAAAGATGCGCTATACGAATTGACCGTCGAAAGTAAAGCCGGCAAGCCGAATGTGGAAATTGCCAACAAGTTTTTGGATTCGTTGCAGGTGAATTAAGGGCGCATGCAATGCGCCCCTACAATGCAGGGAAACAACGCACGTAGAACGCATGACAATTACAAGGGAGGTAGCTTTTAATGCCACCAGAAACAGCGACGCTTGATAGATCGAAACAAATAACCAGTTTGGCAACCTACTATTCCCTCGGCAGATCCGGACTGCGGGTCTCGCCGTTATGTTTGGGCGCAGCCACCTTCGGCAAAAGCTGGGGCGAAGGCTGGACAAGCGATGAAAGTGCCGACAAGTTGATTGGCCGCTTCGTGGAAGCGGGCGGCAATTTCATCGACACTGCCAACACCTACCAGGAAGGCGAAAGCGAAGTAATGGTAGGCGAAGCAATTCGCAAATTCGGCAATCGTGACCGCCTCGTGTTAGCCACGAAGTTCAGCTTCGGCGCCTACGCCGGCGACCCGAACGGTGGTGGCAACAGCCGCAAGAATATTATTGAAGCTTGCGACGCATCCTTGAAGCGTCTTCGCACAGACTATATCGATCTGTACTGGATGCACAATTGGGACACAATGACCCCGGCTGATGAATTGATGTACACATTAGACACCTTAGTCCGTTGCGGCAAGGTCAGATACATTGGTTTGTCCAATCCACCGGCATGGTATTTGGGTCGCGCACAGACATTAGCTGAGCAACGTGGCTGGGCAAAAATCTCCGCCATTCAAATGGAATACTCATTGGCAATGCGCAACATCGAAAATGAATATGTCGATGCCGCGTTGGAGATGGGTATCGGAATTCTTCCCTGGAGCCCACTCGCTAACGGCTTGCTTACAGGCAAGTACAAGCGTGGCGCCGACGGCAAGTTGTCCGGCGATGGCCGCATGGCCACAACTTGGGTAACCGACGGTTATATAGACCCTAACAATGAAAAGACAATCAAACTAGTCGACGCTGTAGTGCGTATTGCCGGTGAACTTGGTCACACGCCAGCACAAGTTGCCTTGAACTGGATCACGAAGCGCCCCGGTGTGGTGTCGACGATCATCGGTGCCACAAAAATGCGCCAACTTGAAGACAACATCGCTGCTCTGGAATTCGATATTCCGGAGAAGATGTCCGCCGAGTTGGACGAGTTAAGCCGTCCAGCAATGTGCTACCCATACTTCTTCCACACAGGCGACATACAAGAGGCGATACATAACCAAACAAGAACACGCTTCGAGCCAGGCTGGTATCGGAAGAGAACGAAATAACGTCCTTTGTCATTCTGAGGCTTTAGCCGAAGAATCTGCCGTCAGTTAATGTGATTCATGTTGATCAACATGGTCCTGTCTACTTACGGTAGATTCTTCGCGTTGCTCAGAATGACAAATGCCGGGAATACCAAAAAAACAACGGTGGTCGGAACGACCACCCAACCTTTGTTGCTACTTCCTACCCTGCTTCTTCTCCCAAGCGCGCAGCGCAGCTACGCCTTTCGCGAAGCCAGCTTCGTTAGAGTAGAAGTTGTGCGCGCCATTATTCTTATTGGGGTCGCGTACATAATAGAGATAGTCCGTCTTGGCTGGGGAAATAGCAGCTTCCAATGAAGGAAGACCTGGCGACGAAACCGGACCAGGAGGAAGCCCCTTGTACATGCGAGTGTTGTAGGGCGAATCGATATCCAAGTCGCTTTGATAAACGCGACCGTCGTCACGCCACTTGCCGGCAATCTGCGACGCATAAACGACCGTCGAGTCCATTCCTAACGCCATGTTCTTTTTCAAGCGGTTGTACAAGACGGACGCAATCAACTTGCGCTCTTCCTTTAACTTCGCTTCTGTCTCGATAATCGACGCCATAGTCACAGCATTGTGGACACTCAAGCCAGCTTTTCCTGCCTTACTTGCCAATTTGTTTTTCCAAACATCACGAAATTGCCCAACCATTTTTTCAACTAACTCAGTCGGCTTTGTTGTTAGATAAACAAGATAAGTTTCCGGATAGAGATAGCCTTCCAAATTTATTGCTCTGGGATCCAAATCTCTGATCAACGCTCGATTGTTTAAATATGCAAGCGCATCCCGCTGACTCCTCAAGTTCAAACTGCTAATTCCTGCCATTGCCCGCGCAATGTCAAAACGATTCCATCCTTCAACCACCGTCAATTTGTTGGCGCTTGTTCCACCCTTCTTAAGTTGCTCCAAGACCTCAATCGCCGATATGGGCGAGGCAAATTTATAGTCCCCCGCCTTAATTAATGTCCCCTGCTTCCGCCACTTAACGTAGGTGTATAAAACCTGCGGATACTTAACCACACCAGCTTCGCCAAGCTGGGCAATCGCATCACCAGGCGCCAACCCCGGTGCTATCTGTATGAAATCGCTGCCGTGCGAGTGAGATATCTTTTCATTAAGCGCCGCTTTAAGCCATGAAACCAGCCCCAAGGCAAGCAGGGCGACAGCTAGCAAAATAAGCAGAACTTTTCGCATAGATTGAATATTATAAGGCGAGCCTGAGGGGTATGATCGGAAATAGTAAAACCTTCGGGCGGGGTTTAATGCAATGAAAGTTGATAAGTTTGTGGTGGCCGCAGCCTGGCTATTAGCCACTGGCGCCGCATTTGCCGAAGAAGAACCTTACAAAGCAGAAGTTCAAATTACCGGTAAGGAACCCGGTCCATATT
>JAKFVJ010000446.1 GCA_021732245.1 Candidatus Obscuribacterales bacterium
AGTGGTGGCTATAAGTGGTATTACACAACACCGCTGCGCCTGAACTGGCGCAATGACGGCAAAGCAATTCGCGATTATCGCAAAATGCGAGGGCAATCGGCAGCGTTGCCCGGCGAACGCTATTACTTCAAGCCTGGAGTCACTTATTCTTATATCGGTACGCGTGGGTTTAAAGCCAGGTTGTTGTCTCCGGAAAGTATTTTTGACATTGCCAGTTCGGCGTTGTTTACAGATGATCCTCAATATTTGCTTGGTTATTTAAATTCGTCTCTTGCTCGTTTTCTTTTGGGAGTTTTAAACCCGACCGTAAATTTCCAAATCGGTGATTTAAGACGACTGCCGTATAAAAAACCTTCGTTGCTAACTAGAAAGAAGGTTGCTCACGCAGTAAGCAAAGCAATTGATGTTGCTCGCCGGTTGGAAACTTTCGATTCGCAATCACCCAATTATAAAGGACCTGTGCTTCGTCGATATACAAAATCAAAAGATATTGATCAGCTGGCAGCCGCATGTGTTTTTCATCGCGAGAAATTGGCTGAATTAAATGAGCTGGAAGCCTCGCTGCAAAAGGACATTGACGATGAGATTTTTGCGCACTATGGAATAAGTGCGGAAATGCGAATTCTAATAGAAAACGATCCCTGGGTTAGTCGTAATCAAAAGCTAATTGCGGACATGCCCAGCGATAAGCAGTTAATGGCTGATTGCATTAGCTCCCAGATTAGCTGACTATATGGCTCGTCTTACTTCCCTGTGCCAACGCATTTTGTTTTGGGCGCATGAACAGTTCAAACAGAGCTGGGATGGTTACAAGGGTGAAGGCGGTGCTGGTGATAAGACCACCGACTATTACAATTGCCAGAGGTTGTTCTAATTCACGACCAGCTCCGCCGAAAATGGCTAGAGGCAGCATGCCCAAACCGGCGGTAATTGCTGTCATTAGTACAGGAGCGAGCCTGTCCACGGCACCTTGATAAAGAGCATCATCAAACGGCACGTTTTGATCGACAAGAGTTTTTATATGTGTAACCAGCAAAATAGAATTGCGAGCTGAAATCCCGAATAGACTTATGAAGCCAATCATTGAGCCAATACTTAAGACGTTGCCGGTCAATGCCACTGCTAGAATTCCACCGATGGCAGCTAGAGGTAAGTTTGTTGCTATTAAAAGCGTCGCTTTCCAGGAGCCTAGTCCTCTGTTGAGAAGTAGAAGTATTCCGACAAGGGACAGGAGCGACATCCAGATGAGATTGTTGCTGGCTTGTTGTTGTGCTTCGTATTGCCCGGCGTAGTGAATGTAATAACCGGCAGGTAAATGTACTTGCTTTTCTATCAGGCGCTTGGCGTCATTGACGACCGAGACAACGTCACGGCCATTTGTATTGGCTTGCACGACTATTCTGCGAGCGACATTTTCTCTGATGATTGCATTGGGTCCAGGTATTTCTTCAATTGTTGCCAGATCTGAAATAGGTATACGAGCGCCATCAGGAGTGTCGATGAAAGTTTGTTTGATCAGATCAAGATTGTGTCTTGAACTTTCATCCAGCCAGATCTTTAAACCAAAGAGTCTTTGTCCTTCAAGAACTTGTGAAACTATCTTACCGTTGAAGGCAGTTGAGATAAGTTCGGATACGTCATCTGCGGTCAGTCCATAACGTGCTGCTGTCGAACGGTTGATCTTCACGACAATTTCCGGTGTCAATACTTGTGATTCTGTTCTCACATCCACCGCGCCTTTGACGCCCGACAAAACTCCTTCGACCGAATGTGCTAAATCGCGCAAGGTATTTAAGTCCGGACCGAATATTTTGATGGCGATATCGGCGCGTGTGCCGCCGGAAAGCACATCGTCCATTCGGTGGGCAATAAATGAGCCAACATCAAAAGCCATCCCTGGAATTTCAGAGAGATGTCCCCGAATATCGGCAAGGATTTTTGATAAAGGTCGATTGCTTTCCTTCAGGTGAAGATCGAATTCGCTAAAGTGCGGACCGCCGGCGTCATCATCAAGCTCGGCACGACCGATTCTCTGCCCGATGGCTATCACATCGGGATGTTTTAGAAGATTTTTCTCGAGGGCAATACCCATGCGCTTAGAGGCGTCAATACTTTGTCCGGGAAGGCCAGTTGCTGCGATGATCAAATTAAGTTCGCGAAATTCAGGCAGGAAAGTCTGTCCCATAAAGGGCAGCAGCGAAAGTGAGGTGAGGAATGCAACAAGCGAGAATACCGCAACCATGCGAGGCTGTTCCATTACCCTATGCAATAAGCGCCCATATTTCATCTTTAGATAGTGAACCGTTGAAGGTTCGCCTTTCGGCAACTGGTCGCGCTTGCTCAAGAAGTAAACGCATAAGGCGGGAGTTACGGTTAAGGCAACCGCTAAACTGGAAAGTGTGGCAACGATATAAGAAAATGCCAGCGGTGTAAAAATTCTGCCCTCAACGCCGGAAAGGACAAATACCGGCAGAAATACAAGTGCGACGACAAAGGTGGCATAAACAACAGACGAGCGCACTTCGCGGCAAGCCATGTAGATAACAGATAGAGTCGGCTTGGGGTGCTCCGACAAATTGTTTTCTCTGAGTCGGCGGTAGACATTTTCCACGTCGACAATAGCATCATCCACAACTTCGCCGACGGCAATTGCTAATCCGCCTAGTGTCATTGTATTGATGCTGCCGCCTGTTGCCTTGATAGCTAGAATTGCCGACAACAATGAAAGTGGAATAGCAGTCAGACTTATAGCGGCGGTGCGCCAGTTAAGCAAGAAACACCATAAGACGGCAACTACCAGGACGCCGCCCAAGGCAATGGCAAACAAGACGTTGTTTATTGATGTTTCAATGAATTCAGCTTGTTCGAATATGTAATGAACTTTGATGTCTTTTGGCAACGAGAGTTGCAGTTCGGCAATAGCCTTTTTTACTTGTTTGGTTACCTCAAGCGTATTAGCCCAGGGTTGTTTGGTGATGATTATCTCTATCCCGGTGTCGCCATTTACAGTGGCGTCGCCGATTTTAAAGGCCGAGCCAATTTTCACATCGGCAACGTGCTTGAGCAAAATTGGCGTTCCTGTCCGTACGACAATGACTGAATTGGCTAACTCGTCGATGTCCTGAATTCTGCCGACTCCACGAATGCTCAACTGACGATCCGGGCGGACAAGATAACCTCCGGGCGCAACGGAGTTTGCCTTTTCTGTTGCTTGCAATACCTGATTGAGTGTTATTTCGTAAGATCTCAGCTTGTCCGGATGTACTAGTACTTGATATTCCTTTTTGTCGCCGCCCATCACCAGCACTCTGGCTACGCCTGGTACGGCCAAAATACGGTTGCGAATGTCCCAGTCGGCAAGCGTGCGCATTTCCATGGGTGTGGTGACGGTCGACGTTAGTCCTATTTTTAGGATGTCGCCGACGACAGACATTGGCGGCAGCATTATTGGCGGACCAATGCCATCAGGCAATTTGGGCAACACCGTTTGAATTCTTTCATTGACGAGCTGTCGTGCCAGATACAAATTTGTGCCGTAGTTAAATATGACTGTTATAACAGAGACGCCCGGGAGCGAAAGCGATTTCACCAGGCTAACTCCAGGCGTGCCGTATAAGACAGTTTCCAGAGGGAGGCTTACAACTGGTTCAACTTCCGAGGGCACCAATCCTGGTGCTTCTGTTTGGATTGTTATTTGCGGCGGGGCAAATTCTGGTACAACATCCACATCCATTTGAGTCGATAGATAAAGACCTGAAACAACCAGCACCATAGCCAAGACAATTACTATAAAGCGATTGGCTATTGACCATTTGATTACTTGGTTGAGCATGCTTTTAGCCTTTGGCTATTTTTTCGCTGTCGCTGGAACTGTCTTTTTTTGCTTGTATTTGCTGTTTTTCACGCATCGATTTTTTTGAAAGAGAAGATACAAGCAGTCCAAGCAGAAACGAGATAACGACGGCAATGGCAACCAATTGCACATGCCATGCTTGACTGTCGTTTGCACTATCGCTGCCGTCGCCATGACCAATTAAACGTTCGCCCTCTGTTGGTTGAGTAAACATTTCGTCGCGCCCACCGGATTTCAAAAGCTCGGCGGCTAATTGAAAGGCTCCTTCTACTATTACTCGCTGTCCTTCATGCAGACCGGACAGGATTTCTACTTGATCGCCCAGGCTGCGACCTGTTTTTACTCGTGTTGGTTGATAGCCGTCTTTCGTTTCGATAAATACTAAGTTATGACCAGTGCTGTCGACCAAAGCTTCTTTGGGTAGCATCAAAGTTTGCACTGGGGCCGATGTTTGGATATGCAATTGCGCATACATATCGGGTTTAAGACGTTGATCGGGGTTGGCAATTTCAGCTCTAACTGGAAGCGTTCTCTTGTCCGGATCTAATTCCGTGCCTAAATAGGTAAGAGTGCCACGAAAAATTTCATGCGGGTAGGAAGTAACACTGAGTGCAACAGATTGCCCTGTGGACATGCGTGAAACGTCGTCTTCGTAGATATCCGCAGTTGCCCAAACTTTGGTGAGATTGCTTATTTTGAAAAGTTCATCAGTTGAAGTAATAGATTGACCGATGGTGGCTGAGACCTGTGCAACCATGCCTTCTCGACTTGCCAAAACAGGAACTGTCAAAATAGTCCGGCGAGTCTTGAACATTTCTTTTAGTCTGGCATCACTAACACCAAGTTGTCCTAAGCGATGGCTCAACGAATCGTAAATGATGTTAAGTTTGGCTCTCAACGATTTGAGAACAATTTCCTTTTTTGTAGTGGCTGCCTTCAATCGGCTTTCTGCCAACTTCATGTCAGCATTTGCTTGCTGCCAGGTACGCTGAGCGGCAATTCCCTCAGCAAAGAGCTTCTCGTTGCGCTTTACTTCAATTTGCGCCAGATCGAACTGTGTTTGATTCTGTTTGATTTCGGCATCAAGCTCGGCGGTTGTTTCGGCAATTTGATATTCGAGTTCGGTTTTACTCTTAAGTGTTTCGGAAGCTAGCTCGTTTATCTCGGGACTGTCGAGCAAAACAAGCGGCTGCCTGGCTTTGACATGTTCACCTTGTTTTACCAAGATGTTGATAATGCGGCCGGAGACAAGTGAATGTTGTTCAAACTGCCATGTGGGAATAGCTTCAATTTTCCCCGTTGTTTCAACAGTCATGGGCAAAGGTTTTTGCTCAACGGTCATAATTCTTAAGCCCAGCGCGGCTTTGCCCAAGTTGCTTACAGGAATTATCTGACCTTCCGGTCCAAAGGTTTCAAGGCCTGTGGCGCTGTCGCCGGCGAAGGCACAAGGCTGCAAAAAGCCGAATGTGAGAGCAATTGTCAGGCAAGCCAGGCGCAATTTTTTGTTCACAGCCATTAGACGAACCTGCCGTATCTAGACCAACTTAGATTCCTAACTAAGTTAATTATAGCCGTGTGGCGCTGATTTTATAGTTCGTATTTGGTCTTTCCCTGCCTGCCTGGTTGGTATGGCTGCCCGCCTTGTTGGTAAGGCTGTGCACTTGGTGCCGCGCCGCCCCAATATTGGCTCCAGGTTTTATAGGGAAAGTTTGCCTTGCGGGCAACGAATGCTTGATATAGAAAGTCGGCGTTGTAGTTGCCGTTGGTATTTATGGAGAAGCTTAGTTTTGAAGCACCGTCTGAAATTTGAAAGCAAGTGGGAACAAGTGGCTGTTCGCGGGAGGTGTATTGTGGTGTGCCACCTTCTGTGATTGTGCCATTGCTGTTGAAGTCGAAGTACGCAATGTTAATAGGCGGTACCTGGTCGGGACTTCTATCGGCGCCGACGTAATTTTTGACGGTTTGGAACAAGGAAATGACATTCCCCCGCATGTCGTAGTCTTGGTGTGCGGCATGAGCTTGTGCTTGTTCTTTTTTCAATTCGTTGATGTTGTATTGAAAATAGCCGTTCACTTCTTGCAGTAGGGCGTCATGTGCCATTTGATCACTTTTTGGCAAGTTATTGAGTTTTACCAGATCATCGGCAATGTCTTGCGCGGAAAGGTCTCTTGGGTTTCTCATTGTTGAACCTCAAATACCAGACAAGGTGATATATGCCCAGAATTGGCATGATTTGACATCTTGCGTGATTAATTTGCCTAATTGTTTAGATTAAGGACATGGCGGTGCTGTTAATAGACTCATTTGGATCTATGTCGAGCTTTTCTTTTAGCCATGCGATGAGACCTTCAACGCCTGATTTGGCGATTTGCTTTTGGAATCGGGCTGTCATGCGTGTCAGCAAGTCCTTTTCACCTACTGTAAGGCTTATCACCATCGGATCGCCATTGTTATTCCGACGCAAGCGCCAGGTTACGTGCGACTGCTTTTTTCCAAAAACCAGAACCGTTTTGACCAATACGTCATTTTTGGATGTGGTTTCTGAAAGAATGGATAGTTTTCCTTTGTGGAAAATATGATGCCACCGTGGGTAGTATCGTTTTTCCACTAGATGTCGCAAAGCGGAGACAAGTTCGCGCTTTTGCGTGGCGTTTAATTTATTCCATTGTATTTGTCCGACAGAGGACTCGGCCATTTCTTGATAGTCGATATGTCTGGCAGCCGGCTCGAAGACACTATGATCATCATCATCGCCCGACCAATGAGAAAGGAGGGTGACTAAGTCTTGGACCACGTTTTTGCCGCTTTGTGCTTGTGCAGGCAAGCTTGTAAGCATTAGAGCGATAAATAGTGCCAGGATGAGTATTCTATGCATGACAGACCTTAGAGCATTGCTCGGCGCTTATTGAGAAGAATTGCTGCGGTAGCCAGTCCTGCTACCGCCCAAGTGGCCAGCACCAAAATGTCTCGCAAATAATCAGCAGGAGTGCCTAGTATGACGCCGCGAAACGCATCTGCTGAATAATACATCGGCAATGCTTTGGCTAAAAGCTTTTCCCATGTAGGCATACCGTCGACGGGAATTATGATTCCGGATACAAACATGAGACCCACACCCAAGATTGACACGGTCATCGTGTAAATTCGTATTGTTTTTAGAAGACAGGCGGCACCCAATCCTATGCAAGTAAAGCAGAACATTGATGCCAGTGTGGCAATGACAATGCCGAAGAAATTGTTGCCTAGACTAAATCCGGCTAAAGGTGATGTTATGCAAAGTGCCAACCATAAAACGACAGCTGCCTCGACGGTCACGGTCAATGTCTTAGCAATAATTGCCGCTCTTAAACCGCGGGGAGCAAGGATAATTTGTCTATAGGTCTTTTCCATCCACTCATAAATCCAGGAAAAGCCTAAATTCATGCAAGCAAGCACATAACAAAGATAAGCAGCTAATCCTGGAGTGACAAAGTCACGCATGGTGAAAGTTACTGGAAATAGCGATGCCGAATGCAAAGGCAGACTCAATTCTTTTGCGCGTTGAGTTAAGACCGACAAGATACCCATGGCAATTTGTTGATCGATAAGTGGATTGTGTCCTTCGGTCAGAATTTGTACCGAATCTTCCAAAGGATCCTGAGAAACATTTGCCAACACGGCTATTTTGCTTGAAGTCAGATCTCGCTTGGCTTGATCGAGATCCTCGTAACTGGTTACAACAAACCTATTTGTTTCTTGCAAACGTTTGGTCAATTCGCTAGCGCCTGAGGGATCGTATAGTCCCAGTGGAATATTTCTTGCGCCGGCAATGGTATTGCC
The DNA here is from genome assembly GCA_021732245.1 of Candidatus Obscuribacterales bacterium. Classification (GTDB taxonomy): domain Bacteria; phylum Cyanobacteriota; class Vampirovibrionia; order Obscuribacterales; family Obscuribacteraceae; genus SBAT01. The sequence goes on from JAKFVJ010000446.1 coordinate 7,673, forward strand.
TACAATCCAAATAATTAGAATAGCCAGCAAGCTGCTTGCAATAAAGTACAAGGGTCTGCGCGTCCATTGCAGGATGTCCTTGCTGATAATTGCCAGAACTTGATGCATGTACAAAGACTCCTTTAAAATTTGACTAGCGTGTTACGGCTGCGCCTGTTGAGACTGCTAAAAAGATTTCTTCCAGGCTTGGTTCGTTGGTGGCAACATTGGAAAATACGAGTTTTTCTGTTTCCAACCAGTTCAAAACCGTTTGCATGCTTGGTACAAGCTGTGCATCCTTTGGCTGAGCGATTGAAATGGTGTTGCGGACAGGATCGTAATTGATCTGAGTCGGGAGTCTTAAGAGAAGTCTGTCTATCTTGCCGTTCAACTCATCTTGCGAATAGGTCTTAGCCAGACGAATGGAAATGCTGTGAATCCCTTCAGTCTTAGCTCGCAATTCTTCAATGTTGCCTTCCATCACCATTTGTCCGCGACGAATAATGCCTATGCGATCTGCCAATAACTCGGCTTCTTCCAGATAGTTAGTGGTGAGTAAAATAGTGACGCCGGCTGAACGCAACTCTTTGAGCATTAACCATATTTGTCTGCGTGAGGCTGGGTCTAGTCCAACTGTCGGTTCATCCATGAACAACACTTTTGGATTGTGCAAAATGGCCATGGCAATAGAAAGTTTGCGTTGCATGCCGCCTGAAAATTCGCCTGCCAGGTCGTTGGCTCTATCGGCTAATCCTGCTTGTGCCAGCAGCTGTTTTATTCTTGGAACAGCCTGCGCGCGGTTCATGCCGTAAAGGTCGGCTATGAAGATAAGGTTTTCGTATGCGGTGAGTTCCTGGTAGAGACAGACATCTTGCGAAACTACACCGAAAGCTTTCTTGCATTTCTCAGCTTGTTTGATGCTGTGAAAGCCGGAGATAAAGACATCACCGGATGTTGGGCTCAAAAGCGTCGTGAGCATATTTATTGTTGTTGTTTTGCCGGCGCCGTTATCGCCAAGCAGCGCGTAAATGTCGCCTTCTTTGACGGAAAAACTTAACCGATCAACAACGACCCTGTCACCAAACTGCTTGGTCAAGGACACGGCTTGAATAGCCGGTACCAATTTTGAGCCGGTTCCTGACTGAGACATGTCGTGCAGTGTTCCGATTGAATCTGAGTTCTTCATTGGATTCCTAATTACAGTCTGCTGTCAAGAATGAAGTAGGTCGCCAGACAGAATTGGCAGGCAGATGAAATTTATTGTATCAGGATTGGAAGACCTATATAGTGCCGCCAGAGCGACACCGATTGCCAAGATGCTTTTGTAGAAAAGAATGTTCCTAGCAGTGAGGACCAGTGACGGACAGCATGCCGCAGGCTTTCATGATGGCGTCTATGTGTACGACCTTGAAAACCTTGTAGATGTCTGTTGGTATGTTTGTGAAGGTGACTTTGGTTCCTTTGGAATCACTGCGCAAAAGCAATTCTTCCAGCCATTCAATTCCTTCTACGGAAATGAATGTGGCATTGGCAAAATCCAAGGTCAGCTCAGTTGTGTCTCCGGCAAGAAGTTCATCCACTTCAGGGATGCTGCTTTTTATTTGTCCGATGATGGCGTAATTTTTTGCTTTCATAACTGACTCTTATGGGCGATTGCGTTTTGGATAGGAACTCATGAACAGTTCCAGAACTTCGCTGACTAGCGCAGTGCGTGGATTGGTGCGTGCACTAATATCAGCGCAGGCATTCTTTATCATGTCCGGAAGTTCTTTTTGGAAGTCGCTTGGGGAAATACCTAACTCGGAGATGCTTGATGGTTGTCCAGCAGCAGCAAGCAAATCATAGACGCCGCGTTGTAATGCAAGCACACCTTCTTTGGTGTCATGACCACCCTCGTAAGTAGCCAGACCCAAATATTGCGCCGCCTTGGCATACTTCTTGTCGGCAACGTAGAGATTGTAGCTGGAATGTGCAGTTATCTTGTTGGGCATGCCGGAGTTGTAGGCAATAGTCGAAAGTAAAAATACGCCGTTGGCTTTGCCGTGAGTGATATGGAATGTTGCACCCAGCGCGTGAGCCAATGCGTGGTTGATGCCGACGGATGCACCGCCGATGGCCATGCCGGCCATGCTAGCTGCAGTGTGGAGTTTATGTCTCCAGACAATGTTTTCGCTGTCTTTCAAAACTTCCGGCAACGCTTCAAAGATTAGGCGCATTGCTTCCAGCGCCAAGCCGTCAGTGTAGTCCGTCGATAGGAATGAAACTAATGCTTCCAGCGAGTGCGTCAGTGCATCTATTGCTGTGTCGACTGTTATATCTCTAGGTAATGTGCGCGTTAAGTTTGGATCAATGATGGCGATATTTGGAATTAGTGTTTTGTCGACAAGTGAAATTTTGCGCTTCGTTTCATTGTCCTTGAAGACAGCAAACGGCGTTACTTCAGAGCCGGTTCCCGATGTTGTTGGAATAGCTATCAATTGTGTGTGCATTGTCTGAGGATAATTGCCTATGCGATAGCGGAAATCTAAGAAGTTAACATCGACATCGGCACGAGTTAGATTCGGTGTGTCATAGAACAAACGCATTAGTTTGGCTGAGTCGATAATCGAGCCGCCACCCAAAGCAATGATCGTATCCGGTTTGGATTGGCGCATCTTGTCGATGGCTTTACTTATTGTTTCCCAATCAGGTTCCACGCCAACTTGATCGAATACTTCAACCTGGCTGTCTGCCGGTAGTCTCTCAAGGACTGCCGATAAGTGACCACGTTTTGCAGCGGATTTTGTTGTCAGCACAAAGACGGATTTCGTCCCAATGTTGCGCAAGTGGTCAATACTACCTGGATTGTTGTAGATGTTTTTCGTTGTTGGTAGCGAGAAAACAGCGGTGCGACGTCTAGGCACGCGCTTCAAATTCAACAAATTGCTTATGCCGACATTGTCTGTGGTGATATTGCCGCCACCGGTGCCGCAACCGAAACTCAAAGTAGTCTTCAGGTTGTTGTAAATGCCACCAAGCCCACCCATGGACGTTGGTGAATTCACGATGATGCGTCCTGCATTTATGGCAGTAGCAAATTTTTCAATAACACTGTCGTCCTTGGCAAAAACACCTGCGGTGTGACCGGTGCCACCGGCATAGTTGATATCCAGGGCGCGGTTTATGCCGTCCTGCACGTTGTCTACAAAAACATAGCTCAATACAGGCATTAGTTTTTCAACGGCCAATTTGTGTGACCTTATATCGCCTTCCATCGCGCAAAGCAAAATCTTGGTCCGGCTGTCGACATTGATGCCGGCTTGGTCGGCAATTAGTTTTGCCGGTTGTCCGACGAGGCGGTAGTTCATGCCACCAGATTTGGGGTCGATAACAA
>JAKFVJ010000236.1 GCA_021732245.1 Candidatus Obscuribacterales bacterium
CGGGGCTGCCTTGAGTGCCGCCATATTTTTCAGTGGCTTTTCCGCCTTTGGCACGTGTTGCTGTCATTGTTTTCTCCTTGGTAGATTATTTTAAAAGGGCGCATGCAATGCGCCCCTACAATGCTGGTTATCCGTCGGCGTGTTTTCTTTTTTTGCCTTTGGAAAGTTGTGCGGTTGCACCAACAGGGAGGTTTGAGCTCCAGGCAGCATCGCTGCCTTTGGCGAATGATATGAAGTTGGTCCGCTTGGGCAATTGGACTCTATTTGCCAGCGGATATGTATGAATTAGATCTTCTGCTTTTTTAATTAGCGCTGGATAGGAAACTTGGATCGTCTCCATCGCAATTGATTCAGGACTGACGTGGAATACTTTGTATGCGCAGGGGTAACTTACTAAGCCGGGATTACTGACGAACCATGTCTTGCCGGCACGGCCAAGTTGATTGACGTACAAGTGCGCAGACAGTGCCATATTGACGTTGCCAACTGTGGTAATAAGTTCACGCACTTCGTCGACATTCGGCAGGAGATAATCGCTTAGCTGATATGGTGATGAAGCAAAGGGCGGTGGATTCAAAATTGGGTGGTGGCTTACAACAATGGTGAATTTGTCACTGTTCTTTTGCAAATCATCTGTCAACCAGGCAAGCTGTTTGGCATCGATGTGACCGCTAGTAGTTCCTGGTTGGCTTGTATCAAGTCCAACTAAATGAACGCCCGGCAGTGGCGAGTGAGACCAGTAAGGATTGTCGGTCTCAATTCCACGTCCTCGCCAATCAGGTCCGAAAGAGCGCATCTTATTTACAGAGTCGCTACCAGCAATATCGCATTCTCCAAGAACAAAAGACCAGGGCGCATTGAGTCCTTGGGCTATGTCTAAAAATAATTGCCAGTTTTCGTCATCTTTTCCAATGCCGTGAACTTGATCACCGCCAAACAACACAAAATCCAACTTACGCTGATTGAGCTTGGACACTACGTCCTGGAAAAACAACTGGCTTTCATTGGTCAAGACAAAACCATCGGGCACGCCGTGCGTTAAGTGGATGTCGCTGACGTAGGCAAATGAAAATGGTAGAAATGATTCTTGAGCGCGAGACGGCAGCATCGGCCACACGGTCGTGGCAATGGCTCCTAAAAGAAAAGATCGCCGACTGATATAGCTGACTTCACTCATCAACTGAATTTTAGAAGATCTAGCCCTTCATAATCAAGGACATAACTTCAGAGCGCGACGACTGATTTGTGGCAAACATGCCACGGACGGCTGATGTAATTGTTCTAGCACCCGGTTTTTTAACACCGCGAATAGACATGCAAAGATGTTCGGCTTCCAAGACCACAATGACCCCGCGTGGTTGCAGTTTTGCAACCAAAGCATCAGCGATTTGGGTGGTCATGCGCTCTTGAACTTGAGGGCGCTTCGAAACCAGTTCAACAACGCGAGCCAATTTCGAAAGCCCCGTGATGCGGCCGGCATTTGGGATATAGCCGACATGGGCAACACCCATAAACGGCACCAGATGATGCTCACAAAGACTGGCAAACTGTATATCTCTTACAAGCACAAGCTCATCATTTTCAGCAATAAATTCGCAGGTGAGTTCGGATGATGAATCAACATCAACTCCATATAGCAATTCTTGGTACATACGAGCCACACGAGCAGGCGTATCGAGCAAGCCTTCGCGATTTGGATCCTCGCCGACAGCTTCTAAAATCATTGTCACGGCTTGCGCAATTTTGTCCTGGTCGATTTCCTTGAAGAGATTTTCGTCTCTCTTACGTGGCTTAGACAAGGCTGCCGCTTGAGCGGTGGCGCTCTTTCCAGTGGCTGGTGTAAAGCTCATGGATTCCATGTTTTGGCCTCTTGGTTTTCTTGGCTTCTTTAGCTTGACAATGGTAATGCCTTTAAGGACTTACTAATTGAAACTGAATGATAATTTAGTTAGCTTCACCCCTTTGTCATCCTGAGTGAAACGAAGGATCTGCCGCAACTGTAGGGGCTTTCGGGTTTTGAACACGGTACTTGGATCATTACGGTAGATTCTTCACTTCGTTCAGAATGACAAATACGGGGTGTTTTCATCTCCATCTGACGAGGTGGATAAACTGTAATTCATAGGACGAATTGTTATACTTGGGTGGTTAAGCCCAGCGGAGAGCTGGTGCTGCCAGGCGCCTTATGCGACCGACGTTTTGAAATTTGGAGAGAAAAGAGAAATATGACCGCGACTATTTCGCAAGAATTGGACATCAACCAGATTAAGAAGTTGCTGCCACATCGTTATCCGTTTTTGCTTGTCGATAGAGTTACTTACATTGAGCCTGGACACAAGGCCATCGGATACAAAAACATGACTGCCAACGAGCAGTTTTTTGAAGGACATTTCCCATTCAAGCCAATTATGCCGGGCGTCTTGATGGTAGAGGCATTGGCACAATTGGCATGTATTGCAATTCTCGTGAAGCCTGAGTACAAAGAATATCTCGGCGTATTTACAGGCATTGATGGCTTCAAATTCCGTCACATGGTTATTCCCGGTGACAAATTGGAACTCGAAGTTGAACTCATCAAAATGAAGGGACCCATTGGGCGTCTCAAAGGTATTGCACGCGTCGGTGACAAAGTAGCCTGTGAAGGCGAAATTTCATTCGCAATGATCAAACGCGAAAACGAAGCCTAAACAAAAGGAACTAAACCATGAGCATTAACACAACGACCACTCGCATTCACTCAACAGCAGTAATCGCAGACGGCGCTCAGATTGATCCAGCAGCCGAGATTGGACCATACGCAGTAATTGGACCAAACGTAAAAATAGGCGCCGGAACAAAAATTGGTGCTCATGCCGTAATCGATGGACACACAACCATCGGCAAAGATTGCAAAATCTACGCCGGCGCTTCCATCGGTCTCGAGCCGCAAGACTTCCGCTACAAGGGCGAGCCGACAGGCGTCATCCTTGGCGATAGAGTTACTATCCGCGAATACGTAACCATTCATAGAGCAACAGTTGAAGGTTTCACCGAAATCGGCGACGACTGCTTCTTAATGAATTACGTGCACATTGCCCACAACTGCAAATTGGGCAAAGGCGTTATTCTCGCTAATTCGGTGATGATGGCAGGACACGTAACAATAGGCGACGGTGTTGTAATGTCCGGCATGTGTATCTTCCACCAGCACGTTCGTGTTGGACGCTTGGCCATGCTTTCCGGCATGACCGGCACAAGATCCGATCTGCCGCCATTTACAACATGCGACGGACGTCCGGCAATGGTACGGGGCGTTAACGTCATCGGCTTGCGCCGCGCGGGTGCTGGACAGACAGTCCGCACAGCGGTTAAGGAATCTTACCGACTCCTGTATCGTTCAGGTCTCAACGTGTCACAAGCGCTCGCTCGCATCGAAGAAGAAATTGAGCAATTCCCGGAAGTTCAGGAAATTGTTGCGTTCTTCAAGTCAAGCAAGCGTGGTTGCGCAGGTATCGCCATACCGGGCGCTGAAATCATGGACGAGTTTCCTTCCGACGACATTTAATGATTGGACAACAGTTCACGGAAGCAGATTGAGAATGTCACCCTGAGAGCAGCGAAGGGTCTCACGTCTTTAACATGCGAGATTCTTCGCTTTGCTCAGAATGACATAACGGGGATCACTGAAATTTACAATGATTGAAGGCTACAAATCGCTGTTGCGCAACCGGGACTTCATGTTCCTGTTGGTAGCGCAAATCTTTTCACAGCTGGCTGATCGCGCTGTGTTCGTATTGTTTGTGGCGGTTTTGACAGCGCAAGAGACTTTGTCAAAAGCAGCACCGACGGAGTTTCATGCACCAGCAGGTGCGGCTCAAATGACGAGCTGGTTGTATGTTGCCTTTACTATTCCGGCTGTGTTGCTCTCACCACTAGCCGGTGTTTATGTAGATCGCGCCTCTAATAGATCTGTAATGGTCTTCTCAAATGTTGTGCGCGGCATTTGCGTAGCACTTGTGTCGATGCCATCTGTGGAAAGGCATCCTATGCTTGCCTATTTCCTAGCATTTCTCACATCCATTGGTGCGCAATTCTTTGCACCAGCTGAAACTTCTTCCATTCCAAGACTTGTGAAACACGAAGATCTGTATCACGCCAATTCGTTGTTTTTCACAACAATGATGATTGCGCTTGGCTTTGGGTTTGCCGCCGGCGAGCCGATTATTTCGCATGTTGGACTGGCCGATGCACCGTTTTTCATCGCCTGCTGCTTTTTTGTTGCTGCTCTGCTTTTGTGTTTTGTCAAAGATAACGTCCCGCATAAGGAAAATCGCGAACCCTGGTGGGAAGAATTGCGCTTTGGACTTGCTTACATATCCAGCAATGCCACAGTATTTCGCGCAATTATGAAAATCACAATTTTGTTCAGCACGATTATTACGCTCAACATAATTGCTGTTGCCTTGAGTCAACAGGTATTACACATCAAACCATTCCAGTTCGGCTGGATAGTTGCCGCTGCCGGACTTGGTATGTGTATAGGCAATTTTGTCACCGCTCACTACGGACAAAAAATGAAGCCCACGGCTTTGGCTTATTTGGGATTTACGGGCATAGGATTGTTCATGAGTCTTTCAGGTTCACTTGGTTTTATTCAAACTCTGGTATTACCGGAGTTAGGTTTACCTGAAAGTGCATTCCATAGCGGATTTGTGGGCGCTGCTCTTCTCCTTTCGATATTTACCGGTTTTTGCTGTGCCATGGTGGCTGTGCCCACACAAGCGTCCTTGCAAGCAGCCGTGCCGGAAAACCTTCGTGGCAAGGTGTTTGGCGCACAAAATACCGCTATGTCCGCGGCCTCGACAATTCCGGTTATACTGGCCGGAGTAGCCGCTGATAATTTACCCGGCGGGGTGTCCACAACTCTGATAATTGTTGGAGTACCAATGCTTTTATCGGGCATTTATCATCTGCTTCGCACAACCAGAAGAGAACGATTAGAAGGTATCTTTTAGGACACGGGCGCATATAGGACACGGGCGCATGCAATGCGCCCCTACGGCGGACCAGATAGTCCGACCGAGAAACGGAACAGAGATTCACACGGACGGATCGAAGAGTCAAAAAATGGCTAAAGTAGTTCACTGGACACCGGCATTTGCCAAACGACGCGCGCATAAGACATCGCGCATTTTCATTTGCATTAACGGCGAAGGTTATGGACATTCCAGTCGAGCACTTGCAGTTGCCAGACACTTGGATCCTGAAACGGTAATTTTCGGAACTTACGGATACGTAAAGAAACGCATTGACCGCGCGGGCTATCGCACTGTCGAAGTTGGTCCTGAAGTGAAATTTTTCGGTGAAGATGGTTCGTTTGAACTTTCAAAAACAATTCTCAAGAATGCTAGTGCGCCTTTAACAATGGGCAAGCAATTCCGCGAAGAATTGAAAATCATGAAAGACCACAAAATAACTTGTGTACTTTCTGATTGTAGTGCTGCCAGCGTCTTTGCCGCAGCAAAGCTGGGAATTCCTTGCTTGTACATGACCAATCAAACTGAGTTCGACCATTTCTTTCACAGAAGGAAAAGCAAAAAGGGACAAGATCTTCCGCTTGCCGAGCAAACAAAAGCCATTCAGGATGCCATTCTTGGAGGCGCTGCTGAGCCACCAGTAGATTTTGCTGTGCGAGCCATGTTCAAGGAAATATCGGAAATTATCATTGCGGATTTTCCACCGCCACATACAGTTTGCTTACCCATGCTCAGCCGCAAGCCACAAGTAATGAAGTTGCAACGTATGGTAGGACCAGTAACAAGCTGGACAGCAGACGAAGTTTTAAGTCATGGCAGACCGGCTTCGGGTCCTTATGTTGTCGGTACACTCGGCGGACATGAATATAGATTGCCTTTGTTCAACGCCTTGGTTGAGGCAGCGACATTGATGCCCGATGTGCATTTTGATGTTTTCTCCAGCTTTGTACCTGAACATACCCCGCCAAATTTGCGAGTAATTGAATTCACCGAAAATCCGGAACGCTATTACAAAGCAGCAGATCTTGTTGTTTCCCAGGCAGGACATTCAACTGCTATGGAGCTCCTAACACTTGGCAAGCCGTCACTTTTGGTTCCTGATTACAAACAAATCGAGCAAGAATCAAATGCTCAAAGATTAGTCGAACTTGGCGTCTCAAGCCAAATGACTTATCCCGATTTGACAGCCAAAGCCCTGGCAGACCGCATTCGTCATCATTTGCAGACGCCATCCTATGAGGTAAGCGCTTATCAATTGGCGAGATTGTCCAACGAAATGAATGGCGCACGTCGGGTTGCCGCGCTTGTCAATGAATACGGCAATCGCATTCATGCGTATTGATGAGATTATTTGTACGTGAGAATTGAGAGTAGAAGTTGTCAGTGACAGTAAACTTGTAACCGGTAGACAAGATGTTCAATCGTATTCTATTAATTGCAATTTTCGTAGGCGCATGGCTGACTCTCAAGTACATCGATTACTTTGTGCCGGGTCCGTTTATTCTTATATTGATTTGCGGCATCTGCATCATGATGATTTCGCACTGCGCATGGCTTTTAACAGCACAAAAGCGTTGGCACAAAAAACTCACACGCGCAAAAGATCGACCGCACCCGCATAATGAGTTTGGCACGACTGTCAAAGAAGGCGCCGAGTCGGAATGGCAGCCGTCAGTCGATCTTTTTATAGCGGCCAAAAACGAAGCGCGCGTAATTGAGAAAACCGTGCGCAATATGCTCAAGATCGATTATCCCAATTACTTGCTTTGGATAATTGATGACAATTCAACAGACGAGATGCCAAAGATACTTGAGCAGCTGCAAGTTGAATTTCCTAATTTGCGCGTGCTGCGCAGGCTGCCTGGTTCATATCCAGGTAAGTCAGCCGCCTTGAATGAGGCGCTGGCATTATCGAGAGCGGAAGTTGTTTGCGTATTTGATGCTGATGCATATGTGGCGCCGGATTTCTTGCGTTTGACCTTGCCGGTGCTTGCCGCAGAAGACGTAGGAGCGGTTCAAGTTCAGAAAAAGATATACGAGAATCAAAAGGGTTTTTTGGTCGAATGTCAGGCTTCTGAATATGCGGTCGACGCTTTCTGGCAAATGGGCCGCGATTTGATAGGCGGCGCTGTCGAATTGCGCGGAGATGGACAGCTAATCAAACGCAATGCGTTGATAGATGTCGGCGGTTGGAACAATAAGACAATCACTGATGATTTGGATTTGTCCATGAGGCTTTTGATAGCCAACTGGGACATTCGTTTTTGTCCATTTGCTTGTGTATATGAAGAAGCAATTGAAACCTGGAAGTCACTTTATCGGCAGCGTAAGCGTTGGGCTGAAGGAAGTATTCGTCGTTATTTAGATTACGTATTGCCGTTGAATGCGCCCTCGCGTCTTTCGCTCACAGAAAGACTTGATCTGATGGCGTTTGTTGGTGAATTTACAGTGCCGCCGCTTGTGGCGATGGAACTGTTGAGCGAGCTTATCAACTTTATAGTTGGTGGTCCGAACTACCCGCGCTTTTTCATTATCGTGTTGATGTGCGTGGCACTTGTGTGCCAGTTCAACTTCTTTAACGGCATTCGCCTCTATCGACACAAGTCCATACCGGAAACGATGTGGTTGACCGCTTGCTTGACCTTCTACGCAAATGTAATTTGGATGCCGTGTATTTTCCTTTCGCTGTGGCGCATTATGTTCCGCCCACAAGGCTTCAAGTGGCAACCGACGGAACACTTCGGGACGTAAGGCAACGGGCGCATGCAATGCGCCCCTACGAGTTTTCTGGTCGTTGTCATTCTGAACGAAGTGAAGAATCTACCGTAGGTTATCTACGTTCCGGGCTTACAGATGAGTACTACGGCTCGGCGCGGTAGATCCTTCGCGTTGCTCAGGATGACAAAAGTAAAGATGGTTCGAGATGACAACGCGCGCATGCAATGCGCCCCTACGAGTTTTCTGGTATTTGTCATTCTGAACGAAGTGAAGAATCTACCGTAGGTTATCTACCTTCCGGGCTTACAGACGCACTACGGCTCGTCGCGGTAGATCCTTCGCGTTGCTCAGGATGACAAAAGTAAATAAGGTTCAGCGTCCGATAACGACGATTGATTTATCCCTGTCGTAATCTCGCGTTACCTCGGCGGCAGAATTAACCGCTTGCGAACAGAATTAACCTCAACTACTCAAGAGGAAAAATTGAATTTCCAAGAGCGACAATTGATCAAAATCGTATTCTTGAAAAGTCCCGAAAGCTAGAGCTGGCGCGACTCGTCATATCTGATCAATATAAAAACAGGATCGAATCACCATCGCTTGAGAATCAATTGTTTCGTTAAATTCAAATTCTCAGACACGAAGATTATCAACTACAGCTTCTAAAAGAGGCTTGAATACTGCGTTTACATCATTCTGTGTGCAATGACACCATTTGTCAGTAGATACAATGGTGTGGATCTTCATAAGAAAATGGGTACAATTGGTAATGTCTTAGGATTACTAGTCCTATGACATTCAACAAAATCGTTTAAGTTGATTGCTAAGAGATGGAGATTGGCATGCGTAAAAAGTTAGCGTCCTCTTTAATGATCGCTGCAGCTATTGCCGGCACCTGCGTGGCGCCGTCATATGCTGATGACGACACATTTAAGAGCATTGTGATGATTCCGTGGAAAGTTGCGGGATCAGCAGTTAGTACCGTAATCGGAGTTCCGGAAGGCGCCACCAAAGATGGCACCAGAGGAGCAATCATGGCTACCAAATGGGTAGCTGGTAAACTCGGTGACGAAGACGGCATGTACCAGCAATGGGCCGGTGGTATCGTTGGCGGACCGTTTGGTGCTGCTGGTGGTGCTATCTATGGTTGCTTTGACGGTGCTTGGCACGGTTTAAAAACCGGCTACGAAAAGCCGTTTACGAAGGATTCGTTCACTTTCAAGGATGAGTAATTATCCAAATGAAGTACGGGTTCTAAAGGTGTAGTGGTATCGGGGGTGGTTCTATGGAGCCATCCTCGCTTTCCCAAATTAAGGTGGACGAATAAAATGAAAAACAAGGTTATTACTACAATCGCAGCAGCAGCAATTGCTGCTGGCTTTGCTCTTCCTTCATATGCTGATGGAGTTGTCGGTTCAGGTATGTCTTACCTGGGCAGAACAACAGCCCTCATCATCGATGAGCCGGAAGGCGTTGCTTTGAATTCTCTCTGGTACCAACCAAAGAAAATCCAAAAACGTTTAGCTGTTGCTTTCGGTGACGAAAAAGGTCTCTTCCAGAACCTCGCTGGTTTCGCTCTCGGCGTACCAACAGGCATGGTCTGGGGCGTACCGGCTGGTATCATCTACGGTGGCCGTCAAGCATGGTCAGCTGGTTGGGACAAGCCGTTCAGCACAGAGTCTTATATTGTTCCTGAGTCCGAGGATTAAATAGCACCTCTCGCTATTGCCTGATAGGTACAACGCATATATACTGCTTTCCTCTAGAAAGTGAGTGCAAATAAATGAACAGAAAATATCTGGGTCTCATGCTTTGCTCACTAGCGGTAGCAGTAACATCAGTGACTCCGGTCTTGGCTATGGATTACGAAGCCGGGCCGGTTAACTGGGTTCTGCAGGCTCCTGTAAGACTGCTCGGTGCAGTCTCAGCAGGGATCTGGTGCGGTGCTATCAACGCTCCGATTGATGATGGATACCATGGCTTCTTGAAAGGTACGACTCACGTCGCCGGAAAATTCGGCGATGAAAAGGGTGCCGCTCAATTAGCAATGGCCACACCAATTGGGGGGTCACCCGGCTTAGTGCTGGGGAGCCTCTACGGCGTCCACCACGGGTGGTGGCATGGTGTCGCGTACGGATGGAAAAAGCCATTTAGCCGCTGGTCTTACATGACCTCCGAAGAAAAATAGCAATATTTCTCTTCAATTCTATTGCGAGGCGAAGGGTTGTGATGAGCAATTCATAGCTGAGCTTTACAAACTAGAAAGTGGTAAAAACAATGCGCAAAAAAGTTCTGTCCGCAACGTTGGCAGCTATGGCTCTCATCTGTGGACTGGCAAATATGGCTTCAGCTTATCCTGAAAGACCAGATTCGGCCAGGGTGCAGTACGAGCTTTGGTATCTGCCAGTGCGTGTTGTCAGTGCTGTCTCGACCATTCTTTGGGATGTTCCAACAGGAGCATTTCAGGATGGAATAAAAGGCGCCATTGGCTTTACTAAAATGGTTGCTCGCAACCTCGGTAAAGAAGATGGTGTTTACGAGTTAGTAGCTGGCGGTCTCACTGGTGGGCCAGTAGGTCTAGTCCAAGGGGCACTTTACGGAACAATGCATGGTTTTGGTTACGGAGCCAATCACGGCTTCATGGGCTATCCAAGCCCATATAACGGTAGCCATCGCATGTTATTCCAAGGCGTAGCCTATCGCGTCCCTTACGACGAAAACTACTAGGACATCCGCAATTTATGCTTTAGGACTTCGGAAATTCGTCACTGAATTTCCCCAGGCTTGCTGCTCAAATTTTAGGATCGCCAATCTCCAGACCCTGATTCCCCAAAAGGAATCAGGGTCTTTGTTTTGACAACAAACTGCTAGTTTATTAGCTCGTTTAATATTGATCCAGCTTGGGTATAATCTTAAGCGGAATCCCTCTTGGCAATCGCCCTTTGCCGGCACTACAGGGACTTGCCGGTTTTATCGTGAGGTGCAACTATGCGAAGCCGCCGTCGGTCAGGAAATATTTTGGCGCTGTCCTTAATCGTATTGGGAGTCATATTGGCGATATTCGCCTTCTTCATTCTCAACTTGAATCAAATGACCGGTGTGCACAAAGAGACCATGAATGCGACGGACTCGGCAGCGCTTCAGGTGGTCGTCGACATGTGCCGGATAGTTGTTGACGGTCCATTAGGAAGAATTGGTCTAGTTGATGATCCGGCAAGTGCCAGTTCCGCGCACCCC
>JAKFVJ010000237.1 GCA_021732245.1 Candidatus Obscuribacterales bacterium
TTGGCTGTCCGGTAAATGCCAGTCAATGCACCACCTGTATAGAGCGGCTGCATTCCGGAAAAAATCATGCTGAACGAGTTACCCCGCACAATCGGTTGCATTGGTGTAGCCAGCAAGCCTAATCCATCATTAGGATAGAAACCCATCTGATTAAGCGAGGAAACCGTATAAAATGGGTTAAAAGAAATCATTGGGCCAAAGCGTGCTAACGCCGTAAGCGCATTAGAGGCAGCAATTTTTGTTCCCGAATGTAGCTGACTGATATCAAGGTTGTGATCAAGCCCAACCTTGACCGCCCGCTCTATACCAAATTCACCGCTCACATCAGGCAGCTCCGATCCAGGACCTTCTTTCGTTATGGTCAGCTTAATGGGGTTCCCCGACAGTACTTCATCAGTAGTAGTAGACTGCACTCTTTCAGCGCTAGACAACAATTGGTCCTCCGCCGGACACGGGCTAATACCTGATACCAACCAGAGGCTTGCTAAAGCTGCCAGAAAAATACAACGTAATTTCATTTCTTTTCTAATGTTGCCTCCCCCAGGCGCTTCTTGCTTGCTTCAATTGCAAGCCTTTCTGCAAGATTTCGTTGCTGCCGGCTCAGAAGCGATAATCCCTTTTCCGAATAATCAGCCATGATTTGCCGTTTCCGGCTGCTTAGCAAAGAAATTACACCGGCTGCTTCTTTTATCGCCGGTAGTGAAGTTGCTTTTTCCCTTTTTGCATGGACAAAACCATTGAAATCCTCATAAAACTTTGCTATTTCATTTTCTAAGGGCTCCAATTGCTTATTCTCATCAGTTTCTAACTCTTTAAGTCTTACAATTTGCTTATCGCTAAGGTTGAGCAAGTTCTTACACTTAAGAAGCTCACTAATGCTTGCTTCTCCAGTTTGGATTTCGATAACGCTCGGTATAATTTCATGTTCCACTTTCACTTTTGGCGGCCAAAGAAGTTGCCCACAAGCAATAATGCCTAGTCCTAATAGCATAAAGAAAGTGCCGGCACCAAAGTTCTTTTTCTTTATCTCAAGAAGAGATAACTTCATGATCCCTCACCTCGTTTGCTCAGCCACTTTTCTTTCCGGCGATTCAAGAATTGCAATAAGTCATCAACATATGCATGCATGATTGGAATATCCAGAAGACTTAGTACTGTGCCGATAATAAGTCCTCCAACCACAACCGTTCCTAAAGGTGAATAAGCGTCCATGCCGGTTTTTGGTGCGATTGACACTGGTAACATAACAATGATGGTAATAACCGATGTCATCAAGATTGGGCGCAACCTAACAGGACACGCTTTGATGATTGCCTCATCGCGTGGCATGCCTTCCCGCCTATAACGTAAGATCTGATCAATTAGCAAAATGGCAGTGGTTATATCCATACCAGTGAGGATAATAACCGCCATAATTGATACGCTGGAAAAGGCTTGGTGAGCAAGCCACAATGCAAAAAACACTCCGGATAATTCAAGCGGCAAGGAAAAGATCATCTGCAAAGGTTGCAGGAAACCCCTAAATTGAGCCACCAGCACCAGGAAAATGAACAGCACTGCCAATTGCAAACCTATAAGCAAGCGACCAAAGGCATCCATCATCTGCGTCATATCGCCGCGCATCTCAATTGTATAACCGGGTGGCCAATTGAGCTTGGCCATGGCCTTCATCATCACTTCCATAGCCACATCCATGGACGGAGGTTCCCCTTTCCTGTAATAACCCATTACTGTAATGGCTCGCCGCATCTGGTCATGACTTATAAGTGTAGGCGCGTTTCTATATTCGAAGTGAGCCACTGATTTTAGTGGCACTTGCCTGCCATCGGGGGTAGTTACTGTCATTAGTCCAAGATCTTGTGGTCCACGTCGAGTTGGTGCATCATAACGTACATAAACAGTGCGCTGCCTAATGTTGGGAATCCGGTAGTATTCATTGGCTATCGCACCTGTTATCGCATAATATGCTTGATCGGCAATTTCACTAGGTGTAAGACTCACTTCCTGTGCCCGTCGAGGATCGATCTTAATTTCCCAATCCGGTTTGCTCATTACCCAGTCTGTAGCCACCTGGTGCATACCGTAAGTTTCTCTGGCGATATCGGCTGTTTGTTCAGCTAAAGTTGAAAGAACATTTGCATCAGGGCCCGTCACAAGAATCGAAATGGGTGCTTGTGAGCTTGCCATAACATCTGATCCCATTTCTTTGATTTGCAGTCGTCTGATGCCGGGAATTGTCTCCATAGCTTCTTTGTGAATGCTGTCCATAAGATCCCAAATTGTCTTTTTGCGATCGTCCTTATCACTAAAGGTAATCATATATGTAACAAAGTTGACACCAGGCATGTTATAACCGTTAAAATATGTCCCTCCTGGATCAGTTCCAAGCTCTGCTGAAACATGCTCAATTTCAGGATGCTTAAGCATAATTCGCTCTACGCCGGTAGAGATCTTTTCTGTTTCTTCAAAAGATAATCCTGGATTTACTTCAAGAACTCCATAAGCTTGCCCAACGTCAGCCAATGGCATCATCTCGCTGCCAATGAAGTTATAGAAAGTAAAGCCTATAACGATTGTTGAAAGAATTCGAGCCATGTTTATAAATCGGTGCTTGAGCATCCATGCCACCAGATGCCCATAACCTTCTTCAAGCCTGGTAAGCACCCGATCAAAAGGCTCCAGCACAAGAACTCGTAGCTGCTTCTCTAACCAGAACTCATGGACGTTGTCGTACGACTCCGGTTTGGCTCTTAAAAATTTTTCTGCCAAAACTGCCGTCAGTGTTAGTGAAACCAAGAATGACGCCAAGAGACCAAAAATAATCGGCCATACAAGCCCAACAAACATCTGTTCTACAATGCCGCCACAAAACAGAAGTGGTGCTAAGGCTAATATTAGAACCAGGGTTGATGCAGCTACTGCAAGTCGGACCTCTGTAATACCGTCAATGGTGGCAGTTCTTGGATCTTTGCCCATCCGTAAATGACGCTCAATGGCGTGAATATCAATAATGGAATCATCCACCAATCGTCCAATGGATAAAAGCAAACCAATCAGAGTAGAGCTGTTTAAAGTCAACCCTAATGGGATCAAGCAAAGCACAGCCATGGCAAGCGAAATTGGAATTGTAATCATTGAGATCATCGTCGCTCGCCATTCGCCAAGAAATAAAAGAACGGCTATGCCTGTTAAGACAATTGCCATGCCCAACTCTTCAACCATGTTTCGTAAAAGGATGTCCACAAAGCGAGAATTGTCATAGGCAACTTGAAAATGAATTCCTGGGAAGTCCTTTTCGAATTTGGCAATTTCTTTATTAATTCCCGCTATTACCTGAGGAGAACTAGCTTCCGGTGTTTGAATTACACTTATTTCAATGCCAGGTTCAATTTTGCCGTTATGCACATGATGATAAGCGGCACGTCTTTCCCAATAGGTATCAACTACCCGAGCTATATCTTTTACGTAAATGACCCGATCACCAACTGCTTTAAGTGGATAGTCCTCAACCCTCGATGCTGATTGCGCTAAGGTGTCGATACGGACAATCGACTCGCCGCCGGCGTAAGTTAGTCGGCCTGCCGGCTTTGCCACATTTTGCTTATCTATGGCATCCCTTACATCCAAAATAGACAGTCCAAAGGCCCTTAACTTGTCCCTATCAACAAGCACTTGCAACTGACGTTTATAACCACCAAAAGCATAGATTGACCAAACATTGGGCACTTGCTTCAGTCTGTTCACTATCTCATTGTCCGCAAGTTCTCGTAACCTCACCGGGTCCCAGCCTGGTGCAGTTAAATTAAAGGTTAGTACCGGCAAGTTAAGCGGATCGATTAACAACACCCATGAAGGCTTTAGGTTGGCCCCAGTTACAGGCAAATCTGCCTGCACAACGCTCATTAGCGTCTGTATTTCAACTTGTGCTCGCTTCATGTCCGTTCCATAAGGGAACTCCAATGACACAATGGACAGCCCTTCTTGAGATGTTGAACGAATGAATCTCACTCCGCGAATATCGACCATTCGCTCTTCAATCGGCTTGCTTATGTATATCTCCATCTCTTCGGCAGACAAGCCTGGTTGCATGCTGATGATGCCGACCATGGGACTTTGTACATATGGCATAAGCCGCTTTGGCATATAAAAACCAATTGCCACCACCGCCAAAATAACCATTGCTAAATAAAATGCAGCAATGGTATATGGATGTTCGATGGACCAGGCACTGATATTAAAGCCGTGCCGACTTACCTTTTCCGGTGGCATCTCACTTTTATTACGTTCTTGCCCTGCGATCACTTATGGCACCTCAAGATCAAGAGTACTTTCAACAGGCGTCTTACCTGGCACTGATATCGAAATCTTCAGTTGCCAAAGCCCACTCGTCAGATTGCTTTTGAGCACGGCTTCGCCAGTAAATCCGGTCACACCATTAAGTTCCGGCCCTGCCATGTTCATTGTTGGCATGGATGTCTTAACATCTATTTTGGCACCGCCTAAGCCACCGCCTCCATGCTTGCTCAATTTAATGGTCAGGGCATTAGAACCGGACTTTGCTGGAGAAAGCATGGTGTTGATCATCAAATCGCCTTGCATCTCTTCGTGTGTCCAATTATTGCTTGCATCAAGACGATTGCCCGCAACCTCAGAAGCTAGAGGCAGTTTTGTCGGACCTGCCGCTCCCCATTCAGTTGGTACAACCGGCATCCCCGGCTTAAGGCTTCCGTACCCGGCATAAATCACCTCATCTCCTTCTTGGAGTCCGCTTAATACTTCCGTCGTGTCCGGATTGCTTACTCCTATCGTTATGTCTACAAGCTCAGCAACTTGCCGGCCGCCCAGTTTCTTCGGCACAAGTTCCATGCCGCACTTGGGACATTTACCAGGCTTATCTGAAATAACTTCAGGATGCATGGTGCAGGTATATTCTGTTTTTACCTTCTCCTTGCTCCCCGAAACTTGTTCTTTGCCTACAAGTTCTAAGTTCATCCCACACTTAGGACATTTGCCCGGTTTATCTGATATCACTTCAGGGTGCATGGGACACTGATACTTTTTACCTGATGCAAACTCTGCCCCGCCGACTGCCTTCCACACCTGTGCTTTGCCTTCTCTCCAAACAACAGCGCCTGTCGGTATGACCAACCCTTCGCTTTTGCCGGTTTCTATTTGCATTACTACATATTGACCAGGCAAAAAGCGATATTGAATTATGCTTTCCACCTTGCTCTTTTTATCTGTTGCGGCTTCTTCATGACCAATAACATTGTCAATTAGAGCCTCAACCGTAAATGTACGGCTGCTTGGATCTGCTGCCGGAAAAATTGCAGTAACCTCAGCCTCTATTACTTTTTTGCTTGCTTCTGTCTCTTTTATATAAACCTTGTTGCCTAGGTGGATTTTTTCCACATCCTCGCTTGCTACTTGGGCTTGCACACGTACCTGTTTGATATGAGCTACCTTAAGGCATAACATGCCCGGAGTCACAACCACATGCGGGCTGATTAGTCTTTTAATTACAACGCCGTCATCTTGAGCCACAATTTTCGTGTAATTCTCGTAAATACTGACATTTTCCAAGGTCGCTTTTGCTTGTTTTGCTACGGCGTACTGGTGCCCAATGTGATGGATCGTTTGATCTAAAGCTGCTTGCGTCGCCAGTTTTGTTTTTGTCGCTTCTTCTAGTTTTGCCTGTGCTTGCTGCGTGCGTGCCTGAGCAGCTTCACACAACGATAGCTCACGCTGGTATTCCTCCAGTGAAATTACTTGCTTCTCGTAGAGATTCTTTTCTCTGGCGACTTCTGGAATCCAGTATTTTAAGTTGGCATCCGCCTCTTCAATTGCTCTTTTGGCAGCTTCCTCAGCCTTTTCTGCCGCTTCCAACTCATATTTTTTTTGCGTGAACTCGGTTTTGGCAATGCCGGCATTGTGCATTGCCGCATCCTCGGCAAACAAAGCCTCATCGCGCCTTGCTTTGTATTCGGACTCCGCAGGGTCCAATTGCAGAAGCAATTGCACCTTTTTCACTTTATCGCCAGGATACACAGGCATGGAAACTATATGACCCGTGATCCGTGGATAAACATCTTCGTCTGTAAAGGCCTGTACTGTACCTGTATAGGTAACCGAACCTTCAATTACCTCACGCTTGGCACGCGCCATAGCAACAGGCATTGCCCCCACAGGTGGTACCATTGCCGACATATCCATTGCTTGCGATTCAATAACACTCATTTGTCCGGGCTTCTTAAATACCTGCACGATAATTGCGCTGACAATAGTTATGCCAACGATTGTGACGACACCCCAAAAGTTTTTCTTGAGCCAGTCCTTCATTATTAATACCTATCCCTCACCCGTATTTTCATGCTCTCGCTCCCAGCACGATAATTAATGATGACCATTGTGCATTTTCTCTATGCCGTTGCCGGTCTTTGGTTCCTCAAGTTCCTTGATGCTCTGCACCTGCAATCTATCATTTTGTAACTCACCACTTACTTGCACGTAAAAGCCACGCTGCTTTTTGCTGGCTTTTAAGACTTTTACTGCCAGTTCATTTCCATGCTTGCTCAGGTAATACCATTTGCTGTTGGCAAATAGCACATACCCCTCCTGTATGCAATTTGGCATCAGCGCACAGTCCTTAATGTGGCTGCGAACAAAGGACAAAGGATCGCTACTGTTCCAAACTGATTCGGCACACTGCCGGTCGACAAGATATCCTTGTATCTGAACCAAATCGGCCGCCAGACTTTTTGCCATGGCAAGCCATCCTATAACTAAAACCAATATTCCTGCTAACGATACACGCAACAAACTCATAAACTGCTCCAAGCTTTTGAACAAAACAACAGTCGCGCTCGACCAAATGCCTGCACGAACAAATCTTTCCCTGAACACCCGGGCTTATGTTGCTTTTCAATAGACGAAAAACAACAGCCCCGTGTCCAGTTTCAAAAGGATCAAATGAGCAGTGTTCTCTTAAATAGATAAGTGTCGCTGGTGCCTAAACCCCGAACCCTAGGGGGCGCTCGATTCATGTCATAGGCCGAAACCAAGCATAAACTTTGTTCTTGCTGCGCTAATGTATCAAAAGCCCGATAAAATGTGGCTTTCTCGGATTTTAAATTCGTAACTGACTTAACTAGGCTGCCCATTGCCGCTTTTGCATCTTTTACCATTCCGCAGCAGCTGTGGTTTTTGCTTAAATGCTCATTTGTAGCCAGACACGGCGATTGTTCTTGCCCTTTACAGCATTCATGGATGTCGCTGGAAGCCACCGGCAAAACCGCTTCCTGCTTGCATATGCAACTCAGCTGCGGTGTTCCGTAAAACACGGCAATCAGCAGAAGCAATAAAGGAACCAACTTTTTCAAAACAATTTTCAACTCCGGTTGGACAGATAAAACTAATTCTACGACTATTGCCTTTTTTTTGCCTTAATCTTGGCTTACGCCTTGTCATCTTTGGTTATTTAGGCTTTCTACTTAACTCGGTCATTTGACCAGAATCCGTCTATTGCAAGCCAGGTGCGATTTGAGCCATACGTCGGGGGAGGAATTGATGAAGCTCGTCGGTGCCAGTGGAATTGATGCGAGTGAAGATGTCTTTCAAATAGGGCAATGGTTCGATGCCGTGTCGTTTTGCCGAAGAGATAATGGACATACCAATAGCCGCAGATTTTTCAACCCCAGCGCTCTTTGGGGAGTTTTCAAGGCACTTGAAATGTTTTCTCCAACTGTGAGCATCGCAGCCAACCTCAATGCGATTACCATTTGCAAAGATGGTGTCAAGCCCTGGCGCAGCATCACACTGAATAAATCCCTTGAATTTGCACATGTGTATCGTCAGTGCCGATCACTTTGGATTAAAACACTCTTTTAGCATCAGATCGTACAAATTTTGAAGAGTAAGAGAAGCTGCCAGAATCGAATTCGTTTTACCAAACTCAAAAATGATTGCCTGATTTGGACCAAATTTCCTTTGCTTGCTTCTCCACTTGTTGCGCAGCGTCTTCATCGCCGGTCTTTCTTAAAAGTTCTCCATAATCTTCCAATGCACTTGCTAGTTCTGGATTGTCTGGTCCTAGGTTTACCTCCAGGATTGGGATGGCTTGCTCATACAAAGGCTTTGCCTTGTCACACTTATTATTCATGCAATACAGAGCCGCCAGGTTTACAAGTGTCTCGGCGACTTCCTTGCTCCTGGAACCAAATGCATACTCTCTGATTTTCAAAGCCTTCAGGTATAAAGGTTCAGCCTGACAACACTGCCCGTGATCGCAATAAAGGAACGCCAAATTGTTTAAGGTTAGGGCCAAATCGGCATCATTTTGGTCTCCTGATTTCTCCAAAATGCCTATTGCCCTCTTGTACAGATTCTCAGCCTCGCCGTACTTGCCCATTCTTCTCAGATGAGCTGCCACGTCATTTAGGTCAATTGCCAGTTCACGGCTCTCCGGCCCCAACTGACTTTCATCAATGGACAAAGCCCGTCTATACAATGGATCTGCCAGATCATGCTTCTCTTCTGCACAATATGTAGCTGCTAAGTTAATCAAAGTTGTGGCAAGACGAGGATCGTTGCCCCCAAATGTTTCTGCCTCGGCAAGGGCGCGCTTGAACATTTTTTCCGCGCCTTGAAGATTGCTTTTCATAAAACAGGCAGCTGCCAGCTTAAAATACATCCGCCAACGGCCTTCAAGCACATGCTTAGACTCTATCCCAATTTGCGACATTTAAATTCCCCTAGTCTCGTTGCTATCGACCAGTATGCCAGTACTGGAACAATATCGCATCATTCCGGGGACTGATAAGTTATTGCGCCAGAAATATATTCCCCAAGGTAGCCAAAAACAGCGCCAGGAGGCTATCTGAAAAGCCTGGAGAAGATACGCAAAAGGCGCAAGCTAGATATAAGAAGCTTTGGTCCTGGATAGGCAGCAAGGAGACTGCCGACAAGCAGCGTGAGCAGGACAAAACGCTTCACGCCGAACCTGAATCTAAGACCATTCAGGAGCCGAAGAAAGACATCCGTCAAATTGAGCCGGCACTTGAAACACCGGTAAAAGATATAGCAAAAGATCCAAAGACAACCGAGCCGGTTGTGCAGAAGCAAAAGTCAAATCCCAACAAGATTTACTACGGAAATCAGGTCTATACACGCGAAAGCTCAATTGATGATCTTATTGGTCTTGCTAAACACATTTCCGAGCACAACGACAACGCTCGATTCTTGGGATTGCCAAAGACAAGCCTGCCTCGTGATGACTACGCTAAGTTCTCTTCCTGGTTTGAAGAAAAAGACCGTGAACGAATGAGTAAGGTCGTGGACAATGTTATTGAAAGAGAGAAGGCAAGGCATCATGTTAAGTCTTCAAATGCAATCCCACCCCGAGGAGGCGGCGAAGTCATTAATCATCCGGGAGCGTTTTTCAATGGCGTTATTATTGTCCACCAGACAATTAAGTCAGCACTCAATCTTATTCCAGCGGACTTCGGTCTAGGTAAAGACGAGTTGCTGCAGGCAAAGGGTAGAGCCGAAGATCAGTATGCAAGCAAAGAAGAGAAGTGGAAGGAGGCAAATAGAGACAACAAGGTTCAAACAAAGCTTGCGGTAGACTTGGAGTTAAAGAGCATTGATGAATTTAGAGACAAGGTCAAATCAATGATCGACAACCGTGAAAGAATTCAGCGCTCGAAGGAAGACAGGCGCCGCTTCCTGTTTCTTACTGATATGGAGGAATTAACTAAGACCCGCTTTGAACCTTATGAACGCACACGACTGGATAGATGGGATGTTTAGTTATGCCATCGGAATATACAAATACTTTCCGAGTCAATTGCACTGCAACAACTGCAGCAGTTGCCATTCGTGATGCTATTAAAGCAAGGCGTTACCATCTGGACGGACTCAATCCACAAGGGCAATTTCTATCGGCTTCCAGGCATATTGCAGAGCCTGCCGGTCGTGACAAATTTGAGTATGACTTTCAAGCTTCAGCTTCTTGGGATGAAGATGGCAATGCTATCGTAATTCAACTATCTATAGTTGAGGAAAGTTATTATCAAATAGAAGACAAATGCCAGGAACAGTGGAATTACATTGCTGAGAAGACAATTCAGTTGGCTGATCGGTATAAGGCAAAACAAAAGAATCAGCCGAAACGAACTACTTACGGATCTGCTAGATGGGCAACTCCTGATGATTTAGCCAAGAAGAAAATGTTGACTAGCTCTGTTGCGCCTGATACTTTGCTGATTGGCAAGATTGGCGACAAGTATTTCACGATTCCCAGAGAAGAGACTAATCGTCATGCAATTGTTTGCGGTCCGCAAGGTGCCGGCAAAAGTACGGCGGTATTTGTCCCCAATATTCTTGAACGTCCTTACACGTCAATGCTTGTAACTGAGGCGACCTCTGGAGCGCCGATACCAGATATTTATGAACGAACTGCTGGAGCCCGGTACAGCATGGGTCACCACATTTATGCCTTCAATCCGCTCGATATGTCATCAACGCGCATCAATCCGGTTGATGCCGTGCGGGCGGCCAATACTAGCGGCAAAAGAATCAGCCACGCACAAGACCTGGCGCATCTAATTATTGCCAACACAAGTAATCCCAATTCCAGAGCTGATCCAATTTGGGACAGAGCTGAGCGACATCTGCTAAAGTCTCTTATCTTGCATGTTGCTGCTGGTTCGCCGAAATATGCCAATCTGGCGACGACTCGTAATTTGCTCATGTCCGGGCTTAAATACTTGCGAGCTATTTTTAAGAACAGCCCATCACAGTCCGGCCGTTCTGAATTTGATGCATTTATGAATCTTGCCAATGATCGATTTGCTCGTGATGTATCCATCGGATTATTTTCACGACTTGAGCCATGGGGCTTTCCAGAGGTTATTACCCTCACTGCTGCAACTGACTTTCGC
>JAKFVJ010000464.1 GCA_021732245.1 Candidatus Obscuribacterales bacterium
TACCTTCGGCACCTGCTTGGGCGCATCTGTCGAATAGTTCTTTTGGTGTCAGCCCACCTTCTGGTGGGAAGGCAATGTCTGTTGCTAGTTGAGCTGCACCTGCTGAGACGGCGCCTGTACCGATATTGTTTACAGCTTGTTGGACTTCTTTTGACACAACCTCTAGGGCCGTATTCTTTTTCAATTGCTTTGCGTACGCTTCTATTGCTTCTTGGACTTGCTTTTCTGTGGTGCCATCCAAAACGTTATCTCGAATTGCTTGTTCAATGCCTTGTTTCACTTTTTGTGAACCCATGAGCACTTCTCTGGCTGTCAGATCGTCCATCTGATTTTTGAGAGCAGTGTTTAGCCCAGGTTTGAAGTTGCCCGCGACCTTGGCGGCGTCATCCAAGGTTGCTTGTACGGCTGACTTTGAGGCTCCTAATTTTGCTCCGGGTGAGTACATGCCTAATACGGTGTCGAGACCGCCTTGGAACACGTGTTTGGTCATGTTACCGGCTGAGCCATCGAAATCGTCACCTTGAATTGCTTTCATTGCGGCCAGTCGATAAGCACCGCCTGCCAGTCCTAGTTTGGCTAATGCTAGAGGCGCGAGTTCCGGCTGGACAATTGAGCCGACAACTGTTCCTAAGGTCATGGTGGCGTTCACAAAGGCTTCGGCAGCTTTTTCTTTTGACTCAACAAATTCCTTTTCAGCTTTGTGGAATTCATCAAGTGCTTTCTTTAGTTTGATTTCGTCTGTTTTTGACAGATTCTTCCCATTTTTGTGCAAGAAGTCGTCTATCTTATCGAGTTCGTTTTCTGCTTTACCTTCAGCTGCACTGAATGCGTTAGTTACTATATCCACCGGTGACTTGTGCTTGTCGTGGTCTTCGCGGGCATTTATTGCTTGCTGGCCCAAAGTAACATCCGTGCGCGACAACAGATCTTGGAAGTGTCTTTGTTGATCGCTTGATATTTTCGGTAGGATATCATCGGCAATGTCATGCTTGTACTTGTTGAAATACTTGCTCGCCATAGATGCACGCTGAGTGGCATCCATCCCCTTGAGTTCATTCTCCAGTTCCTGTTGGCTGGGACCTATACCGAGGGCAAAAGCTCGCATGCGATCATCGGCAGTAACGTTTTTGTCATTTAGGGAATGTACCGGTGGATTTCTTTTCAGTAAGTCTTGAATAAAGTCTTGTTGTTTTTTGCTTGCATTTCCAATCAAGTTAGCTTGAGTTTGATTAGTATCCCAGCTTTTATAAGTGTTTGTGTCAGCTAATTGTGCTCTTGTATCAGCTGGAGTGTTTAGAATTCCTTCCAGCCAAGTCTTTTTATTCAATCCTGCTAAAGCAGACAGTTCAGGTGGAATATGCCCGGTTTTATAAAGCGAATCAAGTAGTTGACGTTTGCCGTCCATTGTTTTGTCACCAATGTATCCGGCGCTTTTCTTGAGATTTTCAAGTTCACTATCAATCACCGACTTAATCGCCTTGTCTTTAGGAGTGAGACCTTTGGCAATTCTGTATCGAGCGTCCGGTGCTTCTAAAGCATCTTCAATGTGTTGAATTGTGGTTGCTCTGTCCGCTCCGAATATGTTGTCGTGCAAAACCTGTTGGTATTTATCAAGCTTACTTGGATCTTCTCCGCGGGCAACCTTACCGAGAATTGATTTTCCCAGTTCCCGCTCTGGACCTTCTCTGAGAGTATTCACCAAACCATCCATATATTGACGGTATGTTTTGCCGGTTTTGTCTTTACTGGTGTTCTCTGTGTATCGTTTTTGTTCCTCCGGTGACATGTGCATGAGAGCGTTTAGCTTTGCTGTCGCTTTTTCTTTGTTGTGGAATAAATCGTCGATAACAGTTTCTTGATTTTCGTGGAACGTTTTGTCGACTGGCTTGTTGGAAGCATCCTTGCATGCCTTGTCTGTTGACAGTAACTTCGATTCCCATGTTTTGCGCTGTCCATCATTGAATGTACAGGCTAGACCGAGTTTGTCATGTACTCGTCTGTAGTAGTCTATTGCTTCTTGTTCGTGTGCCGTTCTTTTCTTGGAAATATCACCTTGTTTAAGTAAATCGTGACCTTCTTTAAAGAGAGATTTTTCCTTGGGATCGGCATTGGTTAATGCGTATTCTATTTGTTCGTGATCTGTGCCGGACAACTTCCAGGTTTGATCAGCTAAGGCTTTTTCTAGTCCCTGCTTGCCTATAAGGGCAAGATCACGTGCTTTGGCTCCGGCATCAGTATCACCGAAGGCTCTTTTGATTTGGTCTAGACCACCACCTTTGCGAAACAAGTCGCGTGCCTGCGGAGTCGAGACTTGCATTGCTTTTTCGAAAATATCAAGGCGGTGGCTATTGAGTCCCAATTGTCTTAGTTGTGCAACTTTGTTGGGATCCTTATCCCAATTTTCCTGCAACATGATTTGAGCGGCAGCTTTGCCTTCCGGTGAGAGGTATTTATTGTTTTTGATGTCGTCTTGAAGGGTTTTGCCGTCGCTCTTGTGATAGTCATTTTTAATTGTGTCTTTTAAGTCCTTTAATTCATTTCCAACACGATATATCGTATTGAGCAATCTTTCTTCAGACTGGCTGCGATCTTTTTCATCGTCTAGCGGATTTTGTCCATTCCGTAAGGCTTCGAGCGGATTGTCCTTTTGTTTGCCATTCTCACTCACCTTGGCTAGTTCAGTATGGACGCTGCCTGCATGATCAGTTTTGTTGTCTTGCCTCTTCATTAAGGCTTCTACTTGCGCGTATCCACCGCTGTTCTTACCAATCTTCTTAGCTAGCGTGTCTAGAACTCCAGCTTGAGCTTTGTTTGATTCTCTAAAGGCTTTGTCTATGGCTTGACGATCGGCTTTTGTTAAGCCATCAAGAAGTTTATGCACCTTGGATGCATCCACATCCGGTTTGGGAGAATCCCAAAAGAACATTGGTGACTTTACTTTGTTGAGTTCTTTTTTTAAGTCCCCGACCTTAGCTTTAACTTGCTCAGGGCTTAGCGTGAGTCTTGACTGTTTGTCCTGGACTCTTGTCTCTGTTTTTTTAGCTTTGGCAGCATCTATTTGTGCTTGCCAGGCTTCATTAGCGCCTTTAGTACTTGCGCGGCGATTGTTGTCGGCATGGTCTGGTTTGTGTTTATCGCCTTGTTCGTGGCGGGTTTCGTGCCCTTTGATGGCTTGACGGGACATGGCGACTCTCCAAATATACGCGCAAACGTGTATAGCTGTCCGAGGACTGCTTCCTAGTACTTTTGCCCTTAGTAAGTGCCCACAATATAAGCCCAGTGGCTGAGCTTGACAATACGCGCAAGCGTGTACGTGGTCATTAAATGCGCTAGGATCTTCCTGCGTTTATCCGAACCTGAGGTCAAGCGATATGCCGAAGTATTCTATTGATGAATTCACACCGAAGAAAGAAGACCGTTTCACATTTGGTCTTTGGACAGTAGGCAATCGCGGACGTGACCCATTCGGCGATGTTGTACGCGACGCAATTAGCCCGACAACCATCGTCAAGCGCTTGTCCGAACTTGGCGCCTATGGTGTCAACCTGCATGACAACGACCTCGGGCCAATTGACGCAACACAGGCAGAACACAACAAAATTCTTGGCGAATTCAAGAAGGCATTAAATGACTACGGCATGAAAGTGCCAATGACTACAGTTAGCCTCTTCTATCATCCAGTCTTTCGCGATGGCGCTTTTACGTCCAGTGATGCTCGTATAAGAGCGTACGCCATTCAAAAGACACTACATGCAATTGACCTCGGAGTTGAACTAGGCTCAGAAATATTCGTCCTCTGGGGCGGACGCGAAGGTATTGAAGTCGATGCCGGCAAAGACGCCATGGAAGCACTTAAGTGGTATCGCGAAGCGGTCAATTATCTAACAAGTTACGTAACGGACCGCAAACTCAACATGAAGTTTGCACTCGAAGCAAAACCAAACGAGCCACGCGGCGACATTTACTTGCCGACAACTGGTCACATGCTTGCTTTCATCGAGACACTGGATCACCCTGAAATAGTCGGCGTAAATCCGGAAGTCGCTCACGAGCACATGAGTGGTTTGAACTTCTACCATTCAATTGCACAGTCAATTGATGCAGGCAAACTATTCCACATTGATTTGAATGATCAAAAACCCGGTCGCTACGATCAAGATCTGCGTTTCGGTAGCGAAAATATCAAACCCATGTTCTTCCTCGTAAAACTACTGGAAGAGTCAGGTTATTCCGGGCCTCTACACTTCGATGCACACGCATATCGCTCAGAAGACGAAGAAGGTGTATGGGATTTTGCTCTCGGCTGCATGCGCTCCTACAACATCCTCAAATCCAAAGCAAAATCATTCGCCAACGATGCTGAAGTGAAAGAGATTCTTGCCGTATTGGCTAAAGCTGGCGGTAATGATGAATTTTCACTAGACCGTTATAGCAGCGTTGGCGCAACTAAGCTCAAGGATCATAATTTCGATATCGAACATTTAGCTAAGCGCGGTTATGGATATGAAAGACTTGATCAACTACTGTTTGAGCATCTAATAGGTGTTCGGTCTGGATTTGCAGTTGCCAAACAGATGGTTGCAGCGAAGTAGAGAAGTACATTTACCTGGATTTATCTTCGTTGGTTTTCTCGGACTGCTCGAGCTCTGGTACCTCGCGTACCAATTTGCCGTCACGAACAACAACAATTCCTGTTCCTGTTTGCGCTGCTAATTGTCTGGCACGCTTAGCGGCACGTATGAGCGCTTTTGTGGCATTTTCCATGTCAGAGTCGGTATTATGTGATTTTTTTTCCTTCATACCATTCCTCCTTCATCTATCAATATTGGCATATCACCGCTATTGTCGTAAAGTCGCCATAGATCTACCTCGTGTCTGTATATTGAATGAAACATAGTCAGTCCGGAGTAAAACCTTCTACGCACTATTTGATCATCAATATGATGTCCACCTTGGGCAACTCTTTCCGCTACGCGTGCAATGGCTTCTTCGGGATTTGCTAGAGATAGGAAGATTAGCTTCACTAGATAATGTTGCTGGCGCCATTGTCTAATCAGTCTCAAGTAGCTACGCCCCGATAACGTAGTCTCGAATGCAAAGTTATCTTCTCGAAGGGCGTGGACCTTCATCTCCTCCAGCATCAATCGACCGGCTTTAATGGCAGCAATTTCGGGATTGAAGGGTGATAAGCCGCTAGCGATTAAGTCGGCATTAATAAATATTGGACAATCAGCTTCTTTTGGCAAGAATTCTCTGGCAAAGGTTGTTTTCCCTGCCCCATTTGGTCCAGCAATGATCACAATTTTCTTGTGCTTCATGAAACCCCTATAGTCATTGCTGCGAATTCGCGGAAGCAAATTTGAACTTGTCGGACGACAAGGGAATTGAGGGAATTAAAACTGACGGAATGATCCGGTACCGGAGAATACGTCGTAGTCGAATTTGAAATTGACTTGGATCATGTCCGGTGCGCCTTTTGGCAGCGGTGGCAATGGTTGAGCTTGCTTGATGGCTTCTACGGCTGCTTGGTCGGCAACGGCAACGCCTGATGACGTGACCATCTTGATGCCTGTTACTGTGCCGTCTCTATGCGCTTTGAAGCCGACGACGATTTTGTTGGATTCGTTGCCGCGTGGTGGGAACCAACTCTTTTTGATTTTTCTTTGCATGGCAGTTAGCCAGGAGCCGTAGTCGACGTCGGCTGCTCCATCGCCGTCGTCACCTTCTCCTGATCCTGTCCCACTGGAAGATGATCCGCCGCCGCTGCTTGTTGATGGTGCTGCAGGTGCTGGTTGTGGAGCCGGCATCGGCACCATATCAGGCGCGGGCTTAGGTGATACCACTGCAATAGGTGTTGGTGCTACCGGTCTTACAACTTGTTTTGGCACTGGTTTTGGCGGTACCGGCTTCGGTGGCTCCGGAGCTTTCTTTGGTGCAGCCGGAGAAGGATTTTTCTTCGGCGCTGGATTTGATGGGACAAGTTCAATCTCGGTGATTTGTTCTTGCGGTGGCTTAGGCGCAATGAAGAACAGAATCAAAACTAGAAATGCCATGATGGAGGCAAAGTGTGCCAGATACGATCCGCTTGTTGTTTCGGACAGCATCAATGTGCGGTGGTGAACGATATAACCTTGCTTGAGACGCTTGGCATAGTCATATGCTTGCCTGCTGGCAAACAAAGTGAAAGAAATCATCAAGCCCAGAATCACAAATGAAAGACTGCTTCCGAAATGTACTTGCAGTGGTGATGCGGACTCCCAATGAACTTGCAAGCCAATTGAACCAAAGACATTTTCAATCGCTTTGAGAATGGGCTCGGAGAAAAACATCCAGCCGAGAATTAGAAAGTTTGTGACGGAAACAGCCAGGTAGAGATAGCCGCGGCGCTTGTCCCCGACGTAAATCTGACCCAACCCAGGGATAAGCGATAGACGCGCCGCTTTCTTTGGGTCGCAGTTGGGAAATTCCACAGCTTGCTGCTCGCCATCTTCGGCCAATTGAAGTTGTCTTTCTTCTTGAAACGTCCGCACGGTCGCCTTTTTTTCCTTTTCCGGCAAGAGCAAGATCTCCCGAAATTAGCTTATTAAGTATATTGGACTTACCCTTACTTTTGATGAGCGAAATTTACTGACAACATTGGTTGAATATTTTTAATGTGACCGTTAGCAAGAGCTGGTCAGGCGAAGAGAGGTCTTGTCAGGCATTTAAAATAGGAAATACAAAAATTTGTGAGGATTTGGCGATGATCAAAAATTTGCGTAGCTTGGCAGCTCTGGCTTTGGTAGCTTGCTCTGTGCCTATGATTCAATCCGTAGTTTTAGCTGCCCCTCAAACAGTTGCTCAACGTGCGCCGATTGCCCCTGTGACTGTTGGTCAATGGTTCACCAAGTTTGATCAAGTCATGCACACCAACATCATCACCATGCAAGAAAAAGAGCAGTGTGATGGATTGTTGGCCCAAGCAATAATGCCGAATTTTGACAAAGGGACAGCCAGAACTTTGCTGTCGGGTTTGTCGGGTCGTTATGTGCGTGCTTCGCAAATGCTTGATGCAATGCCGAAGATGGCGCAAACAAAGCAGCTATACGAAGGATATGCGTGGTATTACCTGGAAACATCCAAGCTGTTCCAAACATATTTGAAATTAATAGACAATCCGATGGGATTGGCTGCAACAGATGAGAGTGGTCAATTGCTTGCTCCGCAGCTCGTTCAAAAGAAAGAACAGTTGATCAAAGTGCGTGAGGCACTAATTGCGCTCGATCAAAAAGTGCGCAATGAAAATGGTGTGACTACACCAGCTATTGGTATGTAGGTTGCCAACTCTGTGAGATAATACGTCTGGTATTAAAGGGTCACTTGTCATGCGTAAATTATTGATTCCGGTTTCATGTTTGGTAGCTCTCTCGTTTTCATTTGCTCCTGTGAGAGCTGATGATTCAGAGTGGTTGACTGAAGATCAAATGCAAAAGATGTCCATAACTGAATTGCAGTCATGGGCAAATAAGACAGACAAAACAATAAAGACCTCGCGCACCTTCAAATCAAAGCCAAGCAAAGTCCATATGGAGAAGCGTCTTGGTTTTCACCCGATGCTAGCGGAAAATTCTCCTG
Organism: Candidatus Obscuribacterales bacterium; assembly: GCA_021732245.1. GTDB lineage: Bacteria > Cyanobacteriota > Vampirovibrionia > Obscuribacterales > Obscuribacteraceae > SBAT01. Next base: position 7,615 of record JAKFVJ010000464.1, read on the forward strand.
ATGTTCCTCTGCGTGATGAATTGCATCCCAACACTGGTGTTAGACCAGATGGCGCTGATTCTTCCAAATATCCTGAGCCTCATTATTATGATGAGAAACCGGAAAGAGATTGGAAGGGCGGCATCGTTGATGGCATGGGCAAAGTAGTTACGTCACCACTAACCGGTGCCGGTCATATGTTGAATTTCACAGGCAAAGCACTCAATAAAGTGTTGTACTTCCTCGACGAAGCATTCCCCTGGATCTAATTCTTTTCGGTCATTCTGAGCCACACGAAGAATCTCGCGTGTTAACTTGTGAGACTCTTCGCTTCTCTCAGAGTGACAGTAGTTATCTAATTGCGTGAAATGCCTTTTTGCGGCTTTCATCCATTTGTTTGATGTCGTGATCGATGTTGTGGCAAATTGCTGCGATGGCCGTTTGATTGTAATTCGGACCGACTGCTAACGTTTGCAGAATTTGATATTGATTTTGAATGTCTTGAACGCCTGACTTCAATTCAGTCATGTATTCGTCTGCTTTCTCTACTTTGTCATCAGGAATTAGGACGGCATCGATGTCTTCTTGAAGTATAGGAATTAGATTCGCTAATTGAGTCATGTAGTAGTCTACCCACTTTTTGCGCATTGGCAGGTAATCACCAGTCGTGAAGTTGACTGGAATGTAGATGACCGTACCGGCAATAATTTCTGGTTCTTCAATTAGATTTGCAACTTGTCTTGTTGCTTCGTTGTAAAGATCTGTGTCTGAATGCTTTACTTGCCCCAGTGTCTTGGCGAGCGTATTGAGTCCTAGTTGAGCTTCCTTAACGGTCTTTACGACGCTGCCTTGTAGCGGTGTCGACGTAGTTGTTGTCGTTGTTGTTATGTTTGTTGTGGATTCGGTTGCCTGAGCTACGGCTTTGGGTTTTGTGTTGCAAGGTCCTTTGGCGCATGCATCGGGGTGGTGCATATCGCAAGCCTGTGCAGAAATCGCTGTGCTAGCCAGAATAGCAGCAAGAATCCATCTCATTTACAACCCCCTTGTGGCGACCTGTTTGTAATGGGAATTATGGCATGAGGCTTTGCCTTTGTCATGCGGCGGCGTCCGTCTTTGTCATGCAGAGCAGATGCTTTGTCATTCTGAGGGAGCGTATGCGACCGAAGAATCTGCCGCGTCGTGCCGATAAATCGCGGTAGATTCTTCGCTGCGTTGCTACGCAACTTCGCTCAGAATGACAAATTTACGCGATTGTCTCGATTTCAATTCCCGGTATCGCGTTAACTAAATTCGCGCCGAAAGCCATAGATGGTGTCAGTGCACCTGTAGCGACGCCGCCGGCGAGTAGTTTTTCTACGCATGCGAGTGCTGAATGACTGGTCAATGTGTAGCCTTCGGGACAACGCATACGGAATGTGCATTGCATGTCTCCAAATTTTCCGTTTGCGACAATAACGCATTTCGCCGTGGAGCGTCCTTCGTCGGTCGGACCGCTTATGTATTTCGAGATCATTTGCTTGCCAATTGTCTGCACTGGCGGACTGGCAAGTATTGGTCTAAATAACTCTGCCAAACGCATAAACATGATGGCGTTAGTTGTGGTGGCAAAATAAACTTCAATGTTGGGAATGCCGGTAGATCTATAAGCCGTAGCCAAATCTCCCCAAGGCATTGTTACTGAAATTGTGCTCTTGTGATTGAATGGAAACTTTGTTGTTTTGTAAGCAAGCGGCACTCTAACAAGCTTGCCGTCCTGCCTGATGCAGCCACCATGGGCGGTGCCTTCAAACATTGTCTTAGCTGTGCCTCGACTTATGCCTGCTCCAACACCTGCAATACCTAAGCGCAATTGAGTTGTTCCGGGCAGGCGCTCTTTGATCATTGCCGCTAGGCAATCTGTGGGTACCACATCAAAACCTACTCCGGAAATTGCCGTGATACCGGCATCCACGCAATCGGAATTGCGAGAGAAGAGTTCTTCAAATACACCTATCTCACCAGTGACGTCTAAATAATGCGCTTTAGCTTTGAGGCAAGCATTGAGCATTGGTCGAAATGTAGCTGAAAATGGTCCGGCGCAATGCAACACTAAATCGACATCTTGCAAATTGGATGCTATCTCATCACTAGACAAAAGCGAAAATGCGCGCCAAGGCATATCAAGTTCTTTGCCTAATTGTTCAACTTGCACCGAATTGCGACCAGCCAAAATTGGCTTGAGTCCCTTTTCCTTGGCAAGTCGAGCAATTAATTTACCCGTATAACCATTGGCACCATATAGCATCCACGTCATCGGTTTTTTACCTTAGATCAAGAAGGATTGGTTTCCGGTAGATTCTTCTCGCGCCAGAGTCTTATTCCGCCGGCCATTGACAGGACATTTTTGTAACCCATTTTTTGTAAATTATCGGCAGCCATGGCTGAGCGGTAGCCGCCTCCGCAATAAAGGACAATTTCAGCGTTGTAGTCAGGTATTTGCTTCTCGATATCACGCTCAATAATGCCGCGTCCCAGGTGTTGTGCACCTTGAGCATGCCCGGCTGTCCACTCATGGTCTTCACGTACATCTATAAAGTAGAACGGTACGCGGTTTTGCAATCTTGCAAATACGTCGTCGACAGTAATCTCTTTGATACGAGTTTTGGCGTCTTCGGCCAGCTTTTCGAATGCTGCGCTATGTTTCATTGGCGATAACCTCAATTCAGAGTGGAAATATTGTACTCTTTCATGTTCTCAAGTGCGTCTCCGAATGCCATAATATGTTCATTCATAACTATCAAAAACGTTCCCAATGGGCGTTGTAATGAGCGAGGCAAGCTAAATGTTGTTTGAGCGCAATCCGCGTACTGTTAAATTCCTCAATGTCGAAATTCCTGAACCAAGGATTTTGCTTGATTGTTTGGGTTTTGAAAAGCATGTTGTTCAAATCCGTGCAAAACGCGGTATACAAATTTGGCCGGGCTGGTACGATCACGCAGCTTATTATGTAGTTGATCTGCCTCCTGAAAAAGTGTTTGGACCTGGTGAAGAAGTAGTTATTCCTTCTAGTATTATGGCTCCCGATTACGAATTTGAAATTGCTTGCGTGGCAACAAAGACAGCATTGCTAACAAGCTTTGATGAAGCAATGGATTTCTTCAAGAACCATTGCTATTTGACCATTCTCAATGATTGGTCCGCGCGTGATGTGCAGAAAAAAGACATGGAAGGTCTTGGACCGACAC
>JAKFVJ010000248.1 GCA_021732245.1 Candidatus Obscuribacterales bacterium
CCTTTCTGCTGAATTTCTGCATCCCACAATCTTACGGCTATTACCGGCACCACCGATGGACAGTGAATCCGTGCGCCTCCAAGCAATTCAAGATACCCAACAATACACTTGAAAGCCGCTTGCTGTGCTGATCTTGTTGTCAATACTATATGCATGAATAGAAGAGGCAAAAAACGAAAAGTGGACTGCCCCACGAAAAGTGGACACAAAAAAAATAGCTGGACAAAACTCGCCGCCGGATAGGTAAAATAACGGAGGCGAACAATGAAGAAAATGAAGAAACCAAAGGCAGCAGACTACACATACCAGTTCAAGGAAAATGCAGTGAAGCTTGCATCCACCACAGGACGCAGCGTGCAAGCAGTTTCGCTTGAGATTGGTGTGCCATCTTGGAAGCTGCGCAACTGGATGAAAGAAAACGAAAAGAAACTAGAGAGGAGCTCGGAAATAGACGAGCAGATTAGATTGCAGCGCAGGGTCAAAGAACTCGAAGAAGAGGTCGAGATCCTAAAAAAAGCGACGGCGTACTTCGCGAAAGCCTCGCTGTAAAGTATGCCTTTATTGATTACGAGTCGGTAAATTATGCCGTTCGCACAATTTGTAGAGTGCTTGACGTACAACGTTCAGGATTCTACAAGTGGCGGAAAACAGGCGGGGCAACTAAACGTACATTGCGCATGCATGAAATATCGCAGCGCATTTACCAGATATTCATCGACAGTCGCAAGACATATGGTTCACGTCGAGTGCACGAGCAATTGAAACAGCAAGGCATACGGGTGAGTCGAGCAACTGTAGAAAGAATGATGAGGGAAAAAGGCTTAGCGCCAAAGAGGACTCGTGCAAACAAGTCCACAACGGATTCTAAGCACAGTATGCCTGTGTCAAACAATGTACTTAATCGTAACTTCCAAACATCAAGGCCAAATGAAGTGTGGGTAAGCGATATTACATACATTGACACACATGAAGGCTGGCTGTATCTGACTGTATTTCTTGATCTGTACTCAAGAAAGATAGTTGGTTGGTCAATGTCTCAGTACATGACTGCAGATCTCGTGTCTACTGCCTACAAAATGGGCATAGCACGCAGGGGCACAGCTCCTGAACTGGTACATTCAGACAGAGGCAGTCAATACGCCAGCCAGGAGTTTAGACAACTTCTGGCCGGCGTATGCCCGCAAAGCATGAGCCGAAAGGCCAATTGCTGGGACAATGCTGTATCAGAAAGCTTCTGGAAAACCTTAAAGGTAGAACTCATTTACCGTGAGGTTTTCAGAACCAGGGAAGCCGCTCAACTCAGCATCTTCGAATATATCGAAAGTTTTTACAACAAAAGGAGGCTACATTCGGCTCTTGGTTATCAAAGCCCTGAGCAATTTGAGGTTAAAGCACAAAAAGCGGCGTAAAGCGAGTTTACGGCTTTTTGTGTCCACTAAACTAGGGGCATATCAAAGAGGCGGTGCACGGTGTTTTGTGCATCGCCTCTTTCGATTATTAACGAAACAAGGAGCCCTTACTGGCTCCTTGTGACCAGTGCGTGCCTGGTGTCCGCGTAGTCTGTACGGAAGGAGTCGAAAGCATTGACTGCTCTTGCCAGTGTGTCCTCTCTGATGCAGAGGTCATCGCAGAGCATCATTGTTCGATAGCCAATGTCGTAAAGCCAAGCAAGTTCGGAAAAATCAACTGCATCCGGAACATTGCGATGGCATAGTGACAGCAAAATGCGTGAGCCAACTATTGCTTGAGGATCTTTCTCGATAATCAAACGTTGTGCCTCAAGCATTTCATGAGGACGATTAACTTCGACGTATAAGTCTCCTCTTGCCGTTAACAAACGCACGTTATCTTGCGGCTTGTAGCCGTTAGCTACCCAGTCGAGACCTCGCCGGCTCTCTATTTTTGCCACTATTTCTACGTCTTTGCCGACGTATTGACGAAATTCGTCAATGTCACGTTGGCTTTCGACATAGGAAAGCACGTAACGTGTCCAGCCATATGAGGCAACTTTCTTTATTCGCTCAACTTCGTAGGAGGGAAATGCCTGATCGACAACCCGAAATGTCGGATGGCGAATACAAAGAGACTCACCTTCTTTGAGATTGTTTTTCGGCTTTCCAGGTTCAAATACAAGTCGTTGTGGTTGTCCCTTGCCTGGATCTTTAATCTCCAGAAGTAGTGCATAATCTTCGCCCGCTTTGAAAAGAACTGGCGTGGGACAAGCTACTGAAATTCTATGGTTGAGTTCCAATTCAACATGGTCTGCAAATGGAATAACCTTTCTAATCCGCAGCTGGCGTCCTTTCAAATCAAAGTAGAGTGGAACAGAATTTCGAACGGCTTTTGCGGCGTTCAATTCGTCTTCCATCTCATGAGCATAGATCATGGCACTGTTTACGCGGATGCCGTCGAGTCTTGTATCTTGTGCGAAGCGCGCAAAGTGAGGCATGCTCGGTGATAGTGTTACCAATAGTTCTAGATTTCTAGGCATCGTAGCCTCCTCTTCAACTGACAGGTGTTGCAAGGCAGGCAAGGAGTGTCCTCGCCTGCCTCAAAAGGAGCTGCAGTTTAGTCATCGTCAAGCAGTGATTTCCCTCGACGGGATTTTTGGTCTGGATCACGACGCATTTGTGAGCGTTGATGATCCGGCAACTTTTTGATTGAAGATTTTGCGCCTGGCAAAGCTTTCTTGTTATCGACCGCATCGCGATGGATGGTCTTAAGAGCTTTAAGTGCAGTTGCAATCTTCTTGTCGCCGCCAACGTCTTTGGCTTGTCGCTGCGTTAGTTCATCCACGAAGTCAGATACTCGACCTACTTCTTTGGCAAAAATGCCGAAGATTACGTCTACGACGCGAGAAGCATCGGGTAGCAGGGCGATGTGATCTTCACCGAGAAGTTTTTCCCAATAGAGTCTAACTTCGCGGTTGGTTGATGTTTCGGGATCATTGTCATTGCGCACTGTATCGTAAGGTTTGCGAATCAGATAGACCGACCATTTCTGTTTTAGGCTTGCGAATAACTCTTCAATGGTCATACGCTGAGCGATATCCGCTTTGCACCATTGTTTGGCTTGATCGGGTGCGATCACGTCATAAGCTTTTTCGTCAGTGATGATAATCAGCATGGGCTTAACGGCATTTGGCACATCGACATTTCTATCAATGTACAGCGCAGCCAGTTCGGCTGATTCTCGAATTTGACCGCCACCTTTGCCTTCGATTACAAGCTCCTTGAGATGCGCTTGAAGATCGGCGCCTTTAGCAAATGGGCGCATCTGTACCGGATATTTTTCTCCGCCATAACTGGCGTCGCCGAATGCACCAAATAATATTTCGTAGTCAGCACCGAAATAAGATTGGCACTCGTGATCGAGATAGCCGAGCTTGGAAAATATCGTCGCCGGCCACGCTCCCATCGATCCGGTTTGATCGCAAAGAATTGCAATTGGCGCCAGTGCTTCACTTAACATGCGATCGGGAACAAGATCGCTGGCGACTATTCCTTTACTGAGCGCATCATCGTAGCTTCTGCCGACGTGAGCATCATAGGATGCGCGCGCGGATGCAAATGAATCGGTTGCTGCCCATGGGGCTGGTGTGTAATCAGTATCTTCTGGCATGGTCGTATTCCTTATAGGGTGAGGGGTTTCATGTTTGACGCTCGGTTGCCGAATGCTTGCAATCGGACGTCGCTTATTGTTTTGCAGAGGTTCTCGCTCTTCCAATTTGGACGTGCGTTGATATCTCGGCGGATAAGCCTCTTGATGAAGTCGCATACTGGTGCTGGAGTGCTTGGCGGAACTGAGCCGGAAGCCGGATCGCCACCCAGAGCGTAAATCATCGTCAGTCCAAGGCTGTATAAGTCGGACTCAGGCAGGAGCGGTTTGTTTTGTAGTTGTTCAGGAGAGGCAAACATCGGCGTATAGCCTTTGTTTGCTGTGTCTTTTCGGGGCCTTACCAGTGATAGTCCGTAATCAACAAGGACTACCTGGTGTGTGTCAGGCTGAACAATAATATTGCCTGGTTTGATATCGCCGTGAATGACTTTGTGATTGTGCAGATACAATAGTCCGTTCAACACGCGTTCTGTAATCCAGCATACGTGCTCGGGTTCAATTGCACCCTTATTCTCTACAGCTTTTTGTAAGTCGGTTCCAGCAACATAACTCATGACTATGGCGACATTTCCGTCGGGAAGTCGAATGACGTCGCGAATTGCCGGAATTGACCAATGACGCAAATCCCAAATTGATTTGGCTTCTTCCAGCATAAGTGCTTCGTCTAGACTAGAAATCATGTGAGGGTGCTTAATGCAAACTTGTTCACCGAGCAATTCGTGAACCGCGCGGTATGTCGCACCAAATCCGCCTTCGGCAATTTTTTCGATAATGCGATAGTTGCCGATGCGTTTGATCTTTCCAGTTGGAGGCTTTAGGCTTTCATCGAAAGCTCTGCGTTTGGCTGGATCGGACAAAATTTCGTACGCTTCATTTAGGAGCCGCCTATCGGGATTGCCGTCTCCATACTGTCTTGAGAGTTCTCTCCACGCAGAATGAATAACAGCCGTGCTTGCTCGTGGACTGACTTCCAGGATGTCATAGTAGTTTTTGTTTGACATTCGAATCACTTCCTTTTTTTTTGCATAGGTGTTGATGCCCTCCTTGTTCGTGTAGGAGGGCATCAATGTACTGGTGCCGTTTTAGTGCGGATTCATCGCATTTTCCATTGCTAGGATGATGCCCAATGCGAGAATGAGGCACAATACTGCTTCCACGACGATAGATCCAACCAGGACACCGGCAGTGGCTGCTACGCGTTGGCTGCGAAGTGGTGCGTGATCATAAATGAGAATGAAGATATTAATGAACGCTGCTAGAAATGTGACAGGCATGCTCAGGACACTGAACATGAATCCGAGTGATAAGACATTTGATAGCACCGGGTGAATTGCGGCGGGAAGATGACTTCCGAGAAGGACGACAAAGATGCTCGCGGGCAGCGCTAAAGCACCTGCTGCGAAAACCTTTAGCCCAATTGTTTCATAGTGCCTAAGTGCCCGGCTGTCGACTTCCGGAGTTTCCGGTTGTGGATTTTCGTTGGTTGAATCTGTATCCATGATGTTAGTCCTTGTGTGAATATTTGAATTGCGAACGAACAGGAGCCCGTAAGGGCTCCTTGTAAATCAACGCGCGGACTTCCTTGTTACTGGAAGACAAGCTCTAGCCTAAGGCCCGTTTCACCGCGCCCATCTGGGTTGCGGAAAGCATGTACCGTAAGTTGCTCGTCGTTAATGAGGCGGGACAGCAGGCGCTTCATCTGCTCGGTTTTGCCCGACTCAACAGTCAAGACGATAGGTGATTCATCAGTAAGTGCAACATTGGGCGAAAACTCAGAAAGTGATTGAACGCCAAATTCTACTTTTGTTTCCCTCTTGCTTGCAGCTTTCTTCAATAACTCACGTGCAGTCTTGACGGTGTTTTCAATATATTGTTCTATGCGGGAATTCTCATCCTGCAGCGCCTTTTGGTATGCTTGCTGTGCTTCTTGTTTCAACGAAAGCTTTTGACCTTCTTGCGGTGTAATAGGCCAGCGTTCGGTTGGTTTGGGTTCGGTTTTGATGGTGACATAGGCTTTCTTGGCTATGTACACTTCGAATGGACCCATGCTGTTGTCGACGAAGTGCACTTCAATGCCAGTGACGCCAGTTCCCTTGATCTCTACTGGACATTCATAACCGCGTTCAGTCTGACTTGACTTCAGCTCGTCACAACGGAGTTGCCCATTTTCGTAAGCCTTTACAAACCTAACCTTTGAGTGCTTCGCGAGCAGGGTTATTTTGCCGTCTTTTTCATCAAGTGTTAGAGTGACTTCCGAATCGTTGTTTACAAGTAATTCTATGCTCATAGTCTAATGACCTCTTTGATGTTGTGTAATTGATTGGGGATTTGACCCTAGGTCCGCGAAGATCAGAAAATCCGCAGACTTCCTGATCTCCGCTGACTAGAGTTGTGACGTTACATCGTGTACGGTCTGAAGTTGGCGAGGAATCCAACGAAGTATCCTGCGTTGAAAGACAGCGCACCCCAGAGAATGCCGTTGATCAGCACTGCGTGCGGAGCTATCTCAGTTGATGCAAGAAATGCCAGAAATAGGGCGAGCACGTACAGCGGCGTTGAATAGCCGAAGTATGTGCCGAAGGCTCTCTTTACCTTGTTGGATGCGTGATGTTCCAAATATTTGTCACGAGTGAAGTATCCGGTGACGGCGAGTGCCACTGCTGCGATTGCAAGAACTGTAGGTGTTAGCATTTGATTTCTCCTTTGACGTTTTACATTGTTGTAGGGGCGCATTGCATGCGCCCGTGTTCTAAGACAGCGGCACAGACTTATGTCTGCGCCGCTTGTTGGACGGAGCGTTGTTATACGCCTGGTGGAAGTTCAACTTCCGGGAAGTTGGCTTTTATTTTGCCAATGATGTATTGCCCACGCTTGGCGATGGACTTGTCTATGAGCAGTTGCTTGAGATTGGACTGACGAGTTTCGTAGTCTGTCTCTTTCGACAGCTCTTGTAGCTCATCATCGGTAAGATCATCTTCCGTGAATGTGAAAACAGGCACGTGGATGAGATCTACGCCGCGATGTGTGTAGGTGCTCTTGAAGAACGGTTCGATCGCCTCAGCAAATTTGTCACCTTCGTGCCTAACGCCGTCATCCACCCAAGGCAATCTGTCGAAGATGAATACCATGTTGTACAGCTTGCTTGGCAGCACTTCCAGGTACTCTGGAAGGTCGAGTTCAAACTTGCTGAAGTAGGCGAAGGGATCGTACATCGAGCGATCAGGTAGCACGAGACTAGCATGTTGTAGTTTCTTCTCGGCCCTTACTTGGCGTTTGAAGTTTTCATTGTTGAACTTGTACATACAGGTCTCCGGATGGAGATCGTGCTTGCCGGCTTTGCTTTCTTTGATGATTTGGCCGGCGAATTCCGGAATTGTTGTGAATCCAATGGAATCAAGATACTTCTTGACCGAGGTCTTTCCGGAGCTTGGTGGTCCGGAAAGCGGCAGAATGATCTGATTCGGTTGACGAGTGATTGATGCGGCAGTGCGTGCAAGTTTTTTGTCTGTCGGCATATGTGCTCCTATCTCGACAGCGTGAATTGCTGTCGAGCAAATTGTTTTAGGGGGTGACGGGATAAACTAACGTTCGCTGTATGCGTCAGCGGCCGAATCAAGCAGCGAATTCCAGCTCTGGGAAATGCTGCTCAACTGTGAACGAAATGGCAGGATGCACCAGCCAATTGGAAAGAGAAGAAGCAGAAAGGCAGTGGACAGAAGCGGCTCTTCAATAGTGCACTTCTGTTCGGGTCCTACCGTACTGTCATCTTCCACTTCGTACCAGGTGAGGGTGCCGATTCGTTGATTGAATTTGAGTTGAACTACTTTCCGTGTGTGCGGCGTCGGATGTGCATATGTGATTTTATACGAGTCATTTTCCAGCTCAATTACGGCAAGACGTTTGCCCGAATAGAGTTCTAGTCGACTGGCTCGGCGTGTTCCTTCAACGTATTGTGCGGAGAGAATGTGTTCGTATCCGTTTCTGGCGTACTTCTCGACTGTAGTGATACGTTGGCGCTCGGGAAGGCGGAATTCAGTGCGTGAACGTTTTCTTCTCAGAGTCTTGCGATAAGATTCTCGATTTATTCTTCCTATCAAAGCCATTGTGATTTCTCTATATAGACAGAGACAAGAGCCACCGGCTCTTGTCTCTGTAGAAGTGCGTGATATTGACTTACCTAAGCGTTGCTTCAGCTTCGGCGACTAGCTGTTCAGCCAGGTTGATCTCAAGCGTTGCCGCTTCGACAAATGAGGTTAGGCTGCTGGGGCTGTGACTATTTACTACCATGCTCGATGCTTTGGCTAAAAGCACTGCCATAATATCTTTGGTTGTATCATTGAGTTCACTTGACTGTTCGTTCTCGGCCTCGTGTCGATCGAGCATTGCCGTTGCTTGTTCTCTGGCGTGTGTCAGATTGTTGTTGATGTTATCCAAAGATTCCCGATAATTATCGAGAAAGACGTTGGCTGATTGATTGAATCGGATTGCCTTCAAGAGTGTGGGGCTGTTTTCATCTGATTTGCTCAGTGCAGAGATGCGCAGATTAATCCACTCTTGTTTGTCTAAAAGCGCCTTTTTTCTCTTCTCCAGTCCTTTAAGCAACGGAGTTGATTGTTTTTCTGTTATTAGCCTAACGGGCTCTTGCTCTGTCCGAGGTATTGCTCGAACCATTTCCAATTTCTTGGCAGCGGATTCCTTGCGGGCAGAAGCAACTAGAGGCATGTTTTCGATAAGACTGCGCTTGTCTTCAAGCAGCTGGTCCCATTTGCTTGTATCAAGGGGTGCTGAGAGAATTTCTGACATGGCTTCTGCTGTGAATTCAGCAAACGTAGACATTGCTGTTTGCTGATCTAGTCCGGCAAGTAGTGTTATTGCATCAACGACTTTCGCCTCCAATGCTGCTTTCAATTGTTCAGCCGCTTGCTGTTCTGGGTCGGCTTGTGGATATTCCGGTAGAAGAATATTGAGGTCAGTTAGAGCTTCTTCGGCCAGTCGGTAAACTACTTGGGCTCGGTGAAGTTTTCTTAGTTTGACCAGGCGCGCGGATTCATCACCGCTTGCAGTCCAGGCAATGCTGTTCAGAATGTATTCATTGCCGCTGTGTTCGGCAATACCCAGCAATTGCAGTGCGATTAGTTTGGCATCGGTTGAGTGTGACATTTAAAATCTCCATGCTTATTTTCTTTTATTGGAAGGTCTGATTTGCTGCACGCAATCGTTCGACAACGTTTGCGCAATATCAGCAGGGATTCAACTATGTTTCTATGCTTGGTTTGTATGGGATGCCGAGACCCCAGATAATGCGATGTAGGGACCAGACAGCTTTATAGGAAGAGTCCATAGGGGAATCTTTTGGTAAAGCTGGATTGCCGGAACAGGTTGGGGGAACACTGAGGAAGTAATGTTTGAAAGTTCCGTCAGCCTCAGGAGAGGAATTAATTACTTCGAGCATGAAAACCGGTCTGTCACCCACTATGATTTGCCAGAGTTTTCCGTAACTAGGATCATAATCAATGAGAGTACCGCCGGCATCTTTGAGATAGCGGTCCAGCCCATAGCGCAAGATCATGACTCTGCGTACTTCTGCATTGCGTTCGAAGTTGATATGGTAAGAAAGGGAAATGGACTCAGGATGAAGGATAACAAAAGAGGGCACTTTAACGCCATGCCAGTAGAATTCAGGCTCATGAGCACTAGATATGGTGGCGCATCCGTCCTGGCAGTGCAAACGATTTTGTGTGTCACGTTTCAGAATAATTGTGTCCTCTGCTACTCTCAACAATGACTGCTTGTCATTGACCAGTGGGCTATTGGTGCAGTCGATCCGGCTCCTAACAGATTTGAGATGACCGAGGGAAGTAAGTTGAAGGCAGTTGTAACAGTCGAGCCCTCCGCCGACAGTTTGTAGACTACCGAGAGACATAAGCCGTGGGCAGTTGAAGCAGCTGAGCCACAAACCCACAGATTGCAAATTGCCGAGGGAAACAAGCTGAGGACAGTCGTGGCAGTTGAGCCAACCATCTACAGATTGCAGATTGCCGAGGGAAACAAGCTGAGGGCAGTCGTGGCAGAAGAGTGAGCCGCGAATTTCTTTGACTTCTTCGGGCAGACTGCTGATATTTTGTCTGGATAAATCGACAGTACGGTCTACGATACCGTTATTGCTTCTTGCATGCATGGTCAATTCTTCGATGCTGGTAATTATTCTTAATTCTGTTGATTGTGTCATGAGTCCTCCTGTCGCAGTAAAAAGTGAATTGGTATAGGAAGCGGAGCAAAAGAGAGGAGATAAAAAACATCTCCTCTCTTTAACGCCTTAGTAATAAGCGGGCTTGTTCGCCGGGTTTGAGAACCTTAGCGGCTTGAGTGTCTTGGCTGTTGTTAGTGTTGTTGTTCATAGTAAGTACCTCATGGTTTAAGAGAATGGAAGAAGGAATCCCGACGAGACTCCTTCTTCCTTGAATATGCAGGGGATCAGAATGCAATGGTGCTTACAGTGGAAGGATGGTCCCTGCTGGTGACGGACGATCAGCCGTCAAGGTTATGGGAATTGAAAAACTGGGGAGAGGGGTTTCGCATTTTGGACACGCGTTATTGATTAGCGTGACTGTCGCTTTGCGTCGGTGTCGGGGCAGCTCAACGGTGAATACCTTGGAGCCATCGTCGTTGATTTGTTCGGATGCTTTGATGCCGTGAGGGAGAAAGAGGTCAACGTAATTCGCGGTGTATTGACCGAGTTGGACTGTCAGGCGTAGCTCTCTGGTGTCCTTGTCGAGCTTTCGTTCGTAGGACTTTTCTGGTTTGTTGGCTAGATTGATTTCTAGAATGGAAATGCGTGCGCTCATGGGTGAGTTCTCCTTTCTTCTAATTTGTTATGACACTGCGTTTAAGTTTAGATTCGTCGCCACGAAGTTGGGACCTACGCCGCAGCAATCGCATTTAGCGCCGATCCAGCGCATTAGTTGCGGTTTGCGAGATTTCTTATTACCGGCGAAACTCAAGATGAGTTTTCCAGGGATCTTTCTCAATTTCTGATTGTTGCGCCGGTTGATTTCATTTTTCATTGCTTCCTCCTTCGAAACTTGTTATTGGAATTTCTCTTTGACAGAACGCAGCCGTCTCAAGACGAGCTTTCGTGTTTGCATCGGGGTGCCGCTGTTGTATAT
>JAKFVJ010000317.1 GCA_021732245.1 Candidatus Obscuribacterales bacterium
AACTACTCCCGCTCGTGCCAGCCATGAGAGTGCCTTCGACCTGAGGAACCTGTCCCTCCGGTGTGCCTGAAGAATTGGAATTTATCAATTGCCTCAGATCATTTATATATGCGCGAATTGTGTGCGATGAATAATTACGTTCTGCTTCAAGGTAGCCCGCAAATTGATCGAGCCACACCAGTGCCCCTGGTTGGTAAGTCACGATCGCCCTCTTTCTTTCTAGTCTAGTAAATATTAAAAATGTGTAACGGAACGAAGTTAATTATAAGCATCTTATGATCGGTGTAAAGCCCCCCTTGATAAGAGATTTGGAGAATTATCCGGAAACCTTATCTGCCTTATTCCCGGAAATGATCTGCCATGCACAAAATTTGATCTTGTCAGGAGATCAAATTTTTTCCAAAAATATTTTCTACTGAAAGAGATCGAGCACTAAACAGAGGCGATCATCAATAGCTCGTACATGATTCGCTTCCAGCACTCCGATTAAACGACGCAGTCGAATAGTGGAAACACTGCGCACCTGTTCGGTCATGAAATAGGTCGAGTGATGTAATCCATTTGAAATAGAATCGCCAACTTCTCGATGAGAAAACAAAGTCGTCCCGCTAGAGTTAGTGAAATGAGTGCTGGTTGCAGGCACAACGATTACTCGCCCAATACGCGCCGCAAAGTCATTCAATTCTTGTCGAGACACAATAACTGCAGGGTGCTCCATTCCAAGTTCGGTTCCTACAGGATTCCCAAAGTCGACCATCCATATTTCGCCGCGACGATAGCTCGCCTCAGTAGTTGATTGGCTTTGGGGCTTTTTGCGGCCAACCATTATGAGAGTCCATCTCCAGATGCGCCTTCAAAAACAGAAGATATTTGCTTGTATTTCTTCAGTGCTTTTTCATTACTAGCCAAATCCGCAAGGTCTTGCGCAAAACGCTGTGCCAACATTTCACGCTCAAGTAGTGTCACAGCAAGATCTAGTAGTTCAGGCTGACTTAAGTCAGTTTGAGTTTGCATTCGGTCCAACTTCTGCTTAGCTGCAAGGTTTATACGGACGACTGGCTGTCTGGATGGAATACTAGCTGTCATAATTTCCGACCTCTGCATACAATTATGTATACATTTTCGCATACAGTCAAGAAGAGCTGCTACGGAACTCTGTACTCCCCAAGCGCTATTCTAACCCCATGATGCAGTTGCAGCATCAACGACTCATTGATAGGTTTACCTAAAGGTCCGTTCGCCAGAAGTGTTTTGTGCACCGTCGTAACTAGATCACACTTCGCTATTGAAGTGTGTGGAATGCCACCTTCCTTAGCCGGTATCACGACATAAGTATCCGAATATTGAATTTGACTGAAGGTTGGCACAACCATTACATCAGACGCTCGCACGTTGCGAGCATCGCTCGAAACCACCACGGCTGTCCGCGGCTGGTAAGGATCAAACGGTTGATTAGGAAAGTGAACGTACCAAACTTCCCCTTTCTTTGGATTGGCTACAATTACGGCCAAATGAATTTCGCTGCCTCCGTCTGAAGCTGTCTCCAAAAAGCTTCCTCTTCAGTTTCCTCATGCGCTCCATATACTTGTTTATAAGTTTTAGCCTGAATTACGCGAATCCACAGTTCCAGCGCTTGATCAAATACCGCACTACGATTCGTCTCCGGATGCCACTGGACGTAATCATCAATGTACCGAAGTAATCCCGGATGAAGAGAAACGGTAACCCGAGCAGCTTTATTGTCGTCTGCCGGCGGAACTCCGTATTCCCGAGGAAGAATCGCTTCGTACAAACTTGCCGGATCGGTGACTGTCTCACCAACCTTCAAAGCGATAGATTTCCGGCGCCTAGGTCTAGCCATCAAACGAGCCTCAATCACCTTATATAATTCATCATACGTTTTTATCATACGAATTGCAAATTAAGCCGCGAGCCGACACCCCCGGCTCAAAAACAGACAACCTAGGGCAACAGCTAGCCGGTGTTACACAGGCTCGGAGATTCTCACAGCCCCGCTCGGACACAGGTCAGGATTCAGCGCCACTCTTTCATCAAATACAAAACAATCACCATTCCAGAATGCGCCTCCAACATCTTCGAAGTAGCGCAAGATGCCACCGTCCAACTGCAATACCTTGGGATGTCCAATTTCTTCTAGATAAATTGCAGCCTTCTCGCACCGAATTCCACCAGTACAAAACGACACTATTGTTTTGTCTTTGAGGCTTGCATCAGAGTCTAATGCTGCGCGTATTTCGTCTGGGAATTCGCCGAATTTTGTGAGGTTTAGATCAACAGCGCCTTCAAATGTACCAAAGTCAACCTCGAATTTGTTGCGCGTATCGAGTAATACTATCTCGCGCATTTCGTCGTCGTATCCCTGCTCAAGCCACTGTTTCAATGTCACAGGATCAACAGACGCTGCACGGCTGTCTTCCGGGCGAATTGTCGGATGGCGCATTGTGATGATTTCTTTGGCAATACGCACTACCATTTTGCCGAACGGCTGGCTGTCGGATACGCTTTCCTTAACAGTCAAATCAGAAAATCGTTGCTGAAACAGATCATCACCACGTAAGTAGTTCAAAAAATCATCGATGGATTCTCTTGTACCCGCCAGAAAAAGATTGATACCTTCGATAGACACAATAATCGTGCCCTTCAAACTCAATTGCTGACACTTATCCTTCAACGGCGCTATCCAGTCGTCCGGCTCAGGAATACCGACGAACTTATAGGCAGCAATATTGATGATTGTCGTGATTGTCATTGATACTCTAAACGAATTTATTGCTCTGACTTACGAAATTCTTGTAGCTTCCAAGGCGCTGGATGCTCGCGACCAGCGTGGCGCGCTATTTCGCATTCCCATTGCTGCATTGTGATAAGCACCGCAATTTTCTCTTCAATAGGTAGCTTTGCTAACTCGTGGCGGCGAATTTCTTTCGCCTGGAACAGTTGTTCTTGGCTGAGCGGTTGTTGATTTGTGCTCATGCTGTAATTTTAGCCCATTTGTCAAGCAACTTAGGACGCTTAAGTATTTCCTTCAGCTTGTCTGGATCGGGATCCGCTGAACCCAAAGCCAGGGCGATTCGTGCACGATCTTTTAGACGTCCTGTTTCCGCCATGATGGCTAGCAAATATTCATACTGAAAAACTCTAGTCGGAACAGATGCAAATACAGCATTCACAGACCGTTCCAGAGCCTCTTTCACCAAGTCAGTTGTGGGCGGAAGAAATTGAACTGGAATTCCCTCTATATTGACGTGTTCCCGTTTGCTTGTGTAGCCCAGTTTGTTCAGGTGGTTATAGATGGGAGCCAAATCTATTAGTTGACCTTTTTTTGGCAAAAAACAGAACACATCTAAACCATAGGTGGTTGCGGGTTCTGCGTAAAAAAGCAATCCAATTGCGCCGCCAATGGCGTATTTTCCAATGATTCCGGCGGATTCAAGCCCGTTAATTACTTCAAGGGTGTCGTTCATGATTGGTGACTGTAAAAAACTCGGGGACGAATGGGAATCGAACCCACCCGGGCTAGCGCTGGGCTCACCCACAGCAGTTTTGAAGACCGTGCATCACACCAGCGATGTCTCATCCCCGCAGCTATTTTAGCCTTATTAGTAGTAGGGAACTACGCTTAATTCCTATTGACAACTACTTTTCCCTGGATTATTGTTGGTTTTTCAGTTTCCTCTTACTACGGTGAAAACAATGGCAGAATTTTCTACTAACGAGATGGTAAAAAACCTCTCAAAAGCCGCTCATGCTGAAGAGAACAAATCACATTTAGAGCAAGCAGCCAATCTCTATCGGGCAATAGTCACCCTGGAAGAAATGGCTCATTTCCCTGCCAATAAAATTCAGCAAGCCCAAAAAGATGTGCAAAGGATTGAGGAAAAGCATTTTGATGCCATGTTTGATGCAGAGATGGAAAAAGCCAAGAAATTCCACCTTCACGAAGAGCACCCCTCAAGATCAAACGATAACGGTATATTCCGCGAGCAAAAGCCTAAGGACTCCAACGATAATGGCATATTCCGCCAGAAACGTCCGAACTCTTTCATAATTCCCGACCCGGCAAAAATGTACGAAGTCTAAGAGAGCATTCGTATTCTCCCCACTGACTTCCAGCGTTCTGATCCATACAATGCCTCCATTGATAACCGACAGGTCGGTAAATTGGAGTAAAGACATGGCAGAACAGTATGTTTCAAAAGCAATCGAACTTTTAAGAGCAGAGGCAAAAACTAATGAGCGCGCCGGTAACCTGGCCGAAGCCGAGCACGACTACAAGACTCTGCTCACGCTAGAAGAAATCTGCGGATTCCCGAAGGCAGTCATCGATTCTGAGAAAGGGAATGTACAGAGATGTGAGTTGGCACAAACATTGAAACATATGATGGAAAAATCCAGTCCCCATCTGGAAGCGCTTATAGTCCCGCAAGAACCACCAACAGAAGTGCGTGGCGTCAACACGTGCGGCAAAATAAGAGTAAAGCCATCGGAGACAGTAATTATTGACACCGAGAAGCTCTACAAAGAGAAGCAAGCAAAGGCTGAAACCAAAGAACCCATGAAACATGTCAACGTAATTGAACCGATTACGCCCAATTGGGAATTCAACGGCAAAGGCTGTCCGTAACTAGCATCTAGTTGTCCATTTTCAGAATTTGTTTAGATTCGACGCCATCATTGGTGCCTATACGCTGATTTCTTGCGGATCGTAACGCTGCAAATAGATCTTTTCTCATCGAATTAAGCTACAATACCTCTTGGTATATCTCGCAAAAACACGGCTAACGCCTTGTGAGAGATGCTATTCCAGTTTGTGATCGATAGATAAGGTTATAAATATTTGTGTTTACAATCGCCCTGGTTAGCCCCTTCTACATTGACAGTACATTAACTCCTTACGTAAACTTGCTAGCTTGTCCCTTAAATCCCATGAGCTTTTAGCCAGCACCCAGAGGTATCCAATGGCTTTAGAGATATCTGAGCGCGTCCGAACCTTCGGGGTCGGAAGTTCTCGCATCGCCGAACTTCCCGATCTCGCCGAAATTCAAAAGGCGTCCTTTGCGTGGTTTATCCGCGAAGGTCTTGCCGAAGAGTTGAAGGCATTTAGTCCGATCAAGGACTACACAGGCAGACTTGAACTGCACTTCCTCGCCGATTACACATTCGACGATCACACCGAACCCAACAAACCAAAGACTCCTGAAGATGCGCGTGCAATGGACGCCAGCTTCACGAAGAAATTGCGCATCAAGATGCGTCTGGTTAACCGCGACATTGGTGAAATCAAAGAACAAGAGATATATGTAGGCGATATCCCAATGATGACGGACCGCGGTACGTTCATCATCAACGGCGCTGAGCGCGTTATCGTTTCTCAAATAGTCAGAAGCCCTGGTATCTACTACAAACGCGAAGTTGACACCAACGGTAAGCGTACATTTTCCGCTACCCTTATCCCTAACCGTGGCGCATGGCTAAAGTTCGAATCGGATACCAATGACGTTATCTATGTAAAGATCGACAAGAACCGCAAATTGCCGGCAACAACCTTGCTGCGCGCTTTGGGCTATTCCGATCAGGAGATGGAGTCCATCTTCCGTCATCGCGATTTCTTGAAGAAGACCTTCGAGAAAGACAACACCAAGACTCGTGAAGAAGCCTTGATCGAAGTCTACCGTAAGCTACGTCCAGGCGATCCGCCGTCTGTAGCTGGTGGTCAATCGATTATCGATAGCCGCTTCTTTGACGATAAGCGTTATGACTTGGGTAAAGTCGGTCGCTACAAGCTCAACAAGAAGCTCAACTTGTCCATTCCGGAAACACAGCGCACTTTGTCTCGTGAAGACATCGTTGCCGCAGTGGATTACCTAATTGCCCTGCACTATGATGAAGGTCACCCTGATGATATTGACCACTTGGGCAATCGTCGTATTCGTTCAGTCGGTGAACTATTGCAGAACCAGTTCCGCATCGGTTTGACCCGTCTTGAGCGTATCGTTAAAGAGCGCATGACACTGCAAGATGCAGACACGCTGACACCAGCTAACCTGCTCAACACCAAGCCATTGGTTGCAGCCATCCGTGAATTCTTTGGTTCATCACAATTGAGCCAGTTTATGGATCAAACAAACCCATTGGCAGAACTCACTCACAAGAGAAGACTCTCTGCATTGGGTCCTGGTGGTTTGTCTCGTGAAAGAGCTGGATTTGCTGTACGCGACATTCACCCAAGTCACTACGGACGTATTTGTCCTGTAGAGACTCCTGAAGGTCCAAACGCAGGTCTTATCGGATCACTAGCTACACATGCTCGCGTTAACGAGTATGGCTTCATCGAAACACCTTATCGTCAGGTCATTGGCGGGAAACTTTCCGAAAATGTCCACTATCTGACAGCTGATGAAGAAGATAAATTCCGTGTTGCTCCAGGTGATGTGCCTGTAGATGATGCCGGCAACTTCTTAACTGAACTAATTCCAGTTCGTTATCGTTCCGAATTTATCGAAACAACACCAGATCAAGTCGACTACGTAGGCGTAAGCCCCATTCAGATAGTCTCTGTAGGAACAGCTCTAATTCCGTTCCTTGAGCACGATGACGCTAACCGGGCATTGATGGGATCAAACATGCAACGTCAATCAGTTCCGCTGATTAGGACAGAGCGTGCTTACGTTACAACCGGCATCGAGAAGCAAGCAGCCCGCGACTCGGGTATGGTGCTCTTGTCCCATGTTGACGGTACAGTTGAGTTGGTAACAGGCAATATCATCCGTATCCGCCAAGCAGACGGCAAGGTTGTTGATTGCAAACTCTCGAAGTTCCAACGTTCCAACCAAGACACTTGCTTAAACCAGAAGCCGATGGTCAACGTCGGCGACAAGGTGAAAGCCGGTCAGATTATTGCTGACGGTGCTGCCACCAAGTCTGGTGAATTGGCTGTAGGACGTAACTTACTCGTGGCATTTATGCCATGGGAAGGCTACAACTTTGAGGACGCTATTCTCATAAGCCAACGACTCGTTTACGACGATGTGCTGACCTCCATTCACATTGAGAAATTGGAGATTGATGCTCGTTCAACCAAACTAGGTCCGGAAGAAATCACCCGTGAAGTGCCTAACGTCTCTGAAGAGTCGCTCAGACACTTGGATGAAAACGGCATCGTGCGCATAGGCTCACGTGTTTATCCGGATGACATTCTGGTTGGAAAAATTACACCGAAGGGTGAATCCGAGCACCCACCTGAAGAGAAGCTCTTAAGAGCAATCTTCGGTGAGAAGGCTCGTGATGTACGCGACAACTCACTGCGCGTTCCGCACGGTGAAGGTGGTCGTGTTGTAGATGTAAAAGTCTTCGACCGCGAAAAAGGCGACGAATTGCCACCAGTGGCCAACAAAGTCGTCCGCGTATACATTGCCCAGAAGCGTAAAATCTCGGTCGGCGACAAAGTCGCAGGACGTCACGGCAACAAGGGTATCGTGGCTAAGATTCTTCCACCGGAAGACATGCCATTCCTGCCTGATGGCACACCTGTAGACATCGTCTTGAACCCGCTTGGTGTACCAAGCCGTATGAACGTCGGACAGACATTTGAGACACTTCTCGGATTAGCTGCGATGCTCACAGGCTTGCACTACGAAGTACCACCATTCGACGAAATGTTCGAAGGTGAAGCTTCCACCAGCTTGGTTCACCGCGAAATCAAAGTCGGCAAAGAAAAAGCCGGCACTCCGTGGGTCGGAGACGACGGTAAGATAACCATCTACGATGGTCGTACCGGCGATAAGTTCGACAACCCAGTTACTGTCGGCCGCATCTATATGATGAAGCTCGTCCACTTGGTTGACGACAAGATTCACGCACGTTCAACAGGTCCTTACTCGCTGGTTACACAGCAACCATTAGGTGGTAAGGCCCAGTTCGGCGGACAGAGACTTGGAGAAATGGAATGTTGGGCACTGGAAGCATTCGGGGCCGCTTATTCCTTGCAGGAAATGTTGACCATCAAATCCGATGACGTCAACGGCCGCTCGAAGGCCTACGAATCCATCGTTAAGGGTGAAAACCTCAGACGTCCTGGTATTCCTGAGTCCTTCAAAGTACTGGTCCGCGAATTGCAATCAATCGGCTTGGATGTCTCTGTAGCCAAACACAATCGTGATGGCGAAGAACAAGAAGTCGACCTGATGGTTGAAGTTGAAGAAGTGAGACCACGCGGAATGCGCCGTGTCAGCCCATTTGGTGACATAGGTATGGAATCCGAACTGGCTGAACTTACACGCCAAACTATGATCCCGGCAACCGGGGTTGCAGTCAGCGAGCCAGAGGAATCCGAAGGCGTTGCAGTTATGAATGAGGTATCAATTGATTTGGGATTAGGCGATGAAGCCACCGATGAAGCAAATTCATCGGAAGACGAAATTTAGTCTGCTTCAACGGTTTAACTCAAACGATTATTCGGAGGTTGTTCGGTCACTATGCCTACAAGTATTGATAGGTTTGATTACATCAAAATCGGGATTGCTTCTCCCGACCGCATTCTTAGCTGGTCGCACGGCGAAGTAACAAAGCCTGAGACAATTAACTACCGAACGCTCAAGCCGGAAAAAGACGGTTTGTTCTGCGAACGAATCTTTGGACCATCCAAAGATTGGGAATGTTATTGCGGCAAATACAAACGTGTTCGCCACAAGGGTATTACTTGCGAACGCTGCGGAGTTGAAGTTACAGACTCTAAAGTTCGCCGCCACAGAATGGGTCATATCCGCTTAGCGGCTCCTGTTACCCATATCTGGTACCTGAAGGGCATCCCCAGCTACATTGGTCTCTTGCTGGATTTGCCGTTGCGTGATCTTGAACAGGTCATCTACTTCAACGCCTACATCGTAACCAACCCAGGCAATGCTCCTGATCTGCATAAGAATCAGTTGTTGTCCGAAGAAGAATACGACAAGCTTTTGGATGATCAAAACATCCAGTTTGACGTGGGCATTGGTGCTGAAGCAATTAAGCAACTCCTGAATGAACTGGCTAAGCCGGTTTACGACAAGAACGAAAACAAAGAAGACAAAGGCAAATTGCTCGATGTACCTGGACTGAAAGAATTGTCCAAGACATTGCGTGATGAGCTAGCCGGTTCCGGTGGCAGCCAACAGAAGCGCGCCAAGATAATTAAGCGCCTCCGCTTGGTTGAAGCCTTGATCAACTCGAACACCGATCCAACATGGATCGTTCTTGATGTGCTGCCTGTAACACCGCCTGATTTGCGCCCAATGGTGCAGTTGGATGGTGGACGCTTCGCTACATCCGATTTGAACGACCTCTATCGTCGTGTTATCAACCGCAACAACCGTCTGGCAAGATTGCTTGAGATGGGCGCTCCTGAAATCATCGTGCGCAACGAAAAGCGTATGTTGCAGGAAGCAGTTGATGCCTTGATCGACAACGGTCGTCGTGGTCGTACAGTAGTTGGTCCAAACAACAGACCATTGAAATCACTGTCGAACATCATCGAAGGTAAGCAAGGTCGCTTCCGTCAAAACTTGCTCGGTAAGCGTGTTGACTACTCAGGTCGTTCGGTTATCGTTGTAGGCCCGACATTGAAACTCAATCAGTGCGGTTTGCCACGTGAAATGGCACTTGAGCTCTTCAAGCCATTTGTCATCAACAAACTGATCGAGAGACAAATCGTTCAAAACATCAAATCGGCCAAGAAGCAGATTGAACGTGGCTCAACAGTTGTCTGGGAAATCCTCGAAGAAGTAATTCAAGGACACCCGGTACTTTTAAACCGCGCTCCCACCCTGCACAGACTTGGTATCCAAGCTTTCGAACCGGTATTGGTCGAAGGACGCGCCATTCAATTGCATCCGCTTGTTTGCTCGGCATTCAACGCCGACTTCGACGGTGACCAAATGGCTGTTCACGTACCGTTGTCCGTTGAAGCACAAGCTGAAGCTCATATGTTGATGCTTGCTTCCAACAACGTTCTCTTGCCGGCTACTGGAAGACCAACAATCACACCAACGCAGGACATGGTTTTGGGTATCTATTACCTGACCATCGACAAGCCGGGTTCGGACAATCCGAAAATCTGCAAGGGCGCCGGAATGCGCTTCTTCTCCCTGGCTGAAGCACGCTCTGCTTACGAAGTAGGCGTTGTTGACCTGCACGCAAAGATCAAAGTACGTGATATCGATGGCACAACCATCGACACCACTCCTGGTCGCATCATCTTCAATGAAGCGATAAGAGAAGCTTTGATCGCTGTAAGTTAGTGCGGTCAGCTAAGAGTTGTTCTTCCGAACCAATCTTGTAATAAGGAAATAACAGGCATGAGCCAAGATAAGAAAGACATGATCGCGTTCATCAACCAAACGGTAGACAAGAAGAAGCTAGGTTCGCTTCTTGCTGAACTGTACGAGAAGTACGGCACAGCACGTTCTGCTGAAGTTGCTAATTCACTCAAAGACTTGGGCTTCAAGTTCGCCACCAAAGCAGGCGTGACTATCTCTATCGAGGACTTGGAAGTACCGGAGACCAAGCGCAACTTGATCTCTGCTGCTGAAAAGGAAATTGAAGAAGCTCAGCGTCGCTACGAGCGCGGTGAGATCACAGAAGTTGAACGCTACAACAAGGTTATCGACACATGGTCTGCTACAACCGACCAATTGACCCGCGAAGTGGTCGACAACTTTGATCGCATGAACCCTGTATACATGATGGCCTTCTCCGGCGCCAGAGGTAACATCTCTCAGGTCCGT